>JAYTMW010000867.1:0-2484 GCA_043728105.1 Saprospiraceae bacterium
AATGACTTGGCTCGATTTTAGCTTATTTTTTTGAGTAAAAACAAAAATCATCACGTGAGTAAAACTATCCTTTTTTCAAAAGATAACTTATTGATAATCAATGAGTTACGAAAAAACGCATAAGCAATGGTTTTTGTAAATAAAATTAAGTCCCTCGGATTCGCTTTTTCGGTGGCTTCCGTTTTCATAATGCACCCCCTCAGTATTTTTGCTCAAAATTTGGTTATGAACCCAAGTTTTGAGATGCCCAACGACCCTACTGTGCCAATTACCGCAGGCGAATTTAACGTGTCTCGTGCCAAAGGTTGGAGTATGCCGACCAAATCGCAAGCCACGCTTTATAGCTCTATTCCCACAATAGCGACTTTAAATAGAGCTATGAGTAAATGGAAATTTACGGCAAAAGAAGGCGATAACGTAGTGGGTATCACCACGTATGGCGTGATGGCGAGCGATACTAAAAAAGAACTGCGTGAATATGTGCAAGGTACTCTAAATGAACCACTTACGATTGGTAAAAAATACTATGTAACCTACAATGTGCATTTCCATTGCGAAGGAACAAACAATATTGGTATCTATTTTTCGACCAAACAATTGAAAACGGATTCCGCTTATCGCTTGCCTGTATATCCTCAAATCAACCAAAAGAAAGTCGTTAATTATAAGAAAGATTGGACGGAAGTACGTGATTCTTTTATCGCACGTGAGGCTTATACGCACTTTACGGTGGGCAATTTTTTCACGAATTTGGAAACTACTATCGAATCTAATAAGCTCAATTATCACAAAGCCTATTTGGATAATATCGTGATTGAGGAGCAACAAGACACGAAAAATGCGTCTAAATTATTGGATATGTTGGTTGAGAATACACCTTCTTCAACACCTACAAATACAACAACGACGACACCCAATAATGCAAACGACCCAAGCACCCCCTCAGTATCTGACGTAAAATCGAGCAATATTCCGACCGTTTTGAAGGGAGAAATATTGGTTTTAGATAAAGTGTGGTTTCAATTCAATGCCTCGGCATTGCAAACAGAATCATCGGCACAGCTTAATAAATTGGTTCTTTTGATGCAAAAAAGACCCAATATGAAAATTTTGGTAAAAGGACACACGAGTAGCGAAGGCGGCGACGATTACAATATGAAGCTCTCCGAAACCCGTTCATTGTCCGTGAAACAATACCTTATCAGTCAAGGCATCGTAGGTGAGCGTATTGCCTACAAAGGCTTAGGTGAGACCCAACCCGTTGCCACCAACGACACCGAAGACGGTCGCCAACGCAACCGCCGAGTGGAGTTTGAGATTATGAGTGAATAATATTTTTTTAAGATAAATCAAATAAAATGTAGTAACACCAACGCTCCAAGGGTTTTGAACCCTTGGAGCGTTTTGATTAATTAGACAAAAAACTTAAAGGTATTTTTCAAATTCGTTTGGCTATCTAACTTAAAAACCATAACTTTGCGACCGCTTTCAGAAATTTTTTATTACGAAAGACAGAAGAAAGTAATAATTACGGTTTAACTAATTGAAAATCAATGGATTATACAGTTTGTTAAGTCTTTTTCCATTCCTTTAAAGACCATTTCAAAATGGATGCTCTTAGAGAGTTTTCAATTCCAATAAAAGGATTGAACAATGGTAAGCGTGAATTTCAGTTCAAAATTGACAGTAGCTTCTTTAAAAATTTTGAAGGCAGCCAAATTGAAGAAGGCGAATTTGATGTTCATCTTATTTTTGACAAAAAGGATTCGTTCATTGAACTGACATTTGACTTCGACGGAACCATTCAAACTGAATGTGACCGTTGCACTGCCTCGATTAACTTGCCTTACGGAGATTCACATTTCTTGATGGTAAAATACTCTATCGAAGACCAAGCGGAAGATGCCGAGATTGTTTACATCTCGCCAGAAACGAGCCACTTAAATGTTGCGCAATACATTTATGAGTTTATCACGATTTCAATTCCGTTTCACAAAACGTATGATTGCGAAAATGATAACCCAAAACCTTGCGATTTAGACATTTTAAACCGCTTTACCCTTTTGACAACCGAGGCAGAAGAAAAAGAAGTTGAAGAAACAGAAGACAAGAAGAACCCTTTTAATGATTTAAAAAATTTGTTTAATAATAATTGAGATGAAGATTTTAAGATGAGAGATTTTAAGATTTTAAGACATGTATCATGTTCAAAAATCCTAAAATCTTAAAGTCTCAAAATCCTAAAATCTTAAAATAAAATAGATAGTCATGCCAAATCCACGTAACAAACATTCAAGACAGCGCAAGCGCACACGTCGTGGTCAAGATTTCGCTCTTATGCCAACCTTGACATTGGATAAAACAACAGGTGAAGTTCACATGCGCCACAACGCTTATAAGCACGAAGGCAATCTTTATCACAAAGGTAAACTTATCGTGAAAGGTAAAGAAGTTGTAGAAGCTGACGACAGTTCAGAAGCATAA
>JAYTMW010000868.1:0-2081 GCA_043728105.1 Saprospiraceae bacterium
ATGTCCGCAATGGGTTTTGCGGAAGCAATGTAGCCGACGGCATCCGCCAAACAATCCCGCACGGGTGAAAAGTTCAGCCCCGCAAACGGAATTTCATAAACATACTGAGGGGTGTCTTCAAAAATAAGTGAAAATATGCCATTATCAGGCCCCACAAAATAATGATTGTGATGCAAAATAACGAGAAAGCGATGACGCTCACCACCAAAATTATTGACACTCGCCACGTGGATAGTGCCTTCGGGAAAACTCCGCCAAGTATTTTTTAATACAAAAGCCGCTTGAACTATGTCGTGATTTTTGATGTTATGAGAAACATCCACAAAGTTCAATTCAGCATGGCGTGAGAGCATGGCCCCCTTCAAAACGGGTACGTAATAATCTTGTAAACCGAAGTCGGTCGTTAACGTGACGATGTGCATATTTAGGGATTCAGATTCGTCTTTTTTTTCAATTTTCAAATTTCATGATTATTTTACATAGAAAAAAATACTTTGACCTTTGAAATATAGAAATTTGGCTATAAATTTAGATTTTGGTACGACGAAAGTATTTATTTTTGAGAACAAAATATCAAAATTATTAAAAGAAAGCACCCCCTCAGTATTTTTGTAAATTAAGAATTAAAAATCAAAAAATTGTATATTGTCTTAAACCATTGATAATCAAAGTTTTACACTTGTAACTTTTAATTCATAATTTTTAATTTTTAATTCTCATTTAAGTCATGTTTGACAAAAAAACATCAAACCGCTGACCGTAATCTTTAAACTTTTAACTGTTTGAGCGAAATTATTCTGAACATCGAAGGCGTTGACTTAGTAGAACTTTACGGAGAAAACAACGCTAAACTGAACATCGTCCGCAAAGCTTATGCCGACGTTACCATCACTTCAAGAGGGTCTCAACTCAAATTAAAAGGCGAGAAAAAGGCTGAAACGCAAGAAGCGAAAAGCAAAATCGAACTTATGGTGCGTATGCTCCGTGAAAAAAAAGAGTTGACTTTACACACCGTTGAAGACATGATGAAGGGCGAAAATGCCTACGAAGCAAAATTATCGAATGGTTCGAGCAATGCCGTCATTGTTTTTGGCAAAGACGGTGCGCCCATCAAGGCGAAAACCCGCAACCAAAAAACGCTCGTGGATGCCATTGAAGCCAATGATATTGTGTTCGCCGTAGGGCCCGCAGGTACGGGTAAGACCTACACGGCAGTCGCAATGGCTGTCCGTGCCTTGAAAAATAGGACGGTAAAACGCATCATTTTGACCCGCCCTGCCGTGGAAGCAGGTGAAAATTTGGGCTTCTTGCCAGGCGATTTGAAGGAAAAAGTTGACCCTTATTTGCGCCCACTTTACGACGCATTGGACGACATGTTCCCTGCCGACAAATTGGCGCAATTTATGACCAATCGGGTCATCGAAATTGCCCCGTTGGCGTTCATGCGTGGGCGTACTTTGAACGATGCTTTCATCATTTTGGACGAGGCGCAAAACACCACGCCGCCGCAAATGAAAATGTTTTTGACCCGCTTGGGGCCAACGTCAAAATGCGTGGTCACGGGCGATTTGAGTCAAATAGATTTGCCGTGGAATGTGAAATCGGGCTTGCGTCAATCGCTCGAAATATTGAGTGGTATCGAAGGCATCGTCCAAATAAAATTGACCACCGAAGACGTGGTGCGCCACCGCTTGGTGAAAGACATCATCAAAGCGTATGACTCCGATGATGAGCATCAAAAAGTGCGAAAAGAGGCTGAAAAAGCGAAAAAAGAAGCTGAATTGGCGGCAAAACCTAAGGAAAGTGGTGTGGATGTGCCAAATACTGAGGGGTAGCATAACAAGTTTTAAACATTGATTTTTACATAAATTTTTCTAAAAAATCATTTTAAAAAACCTTGCTATTCTAATTGATAGCAAGGTTTTTCTATTTTTATTGAACCACTGATTTGACTGATTGAACAGATTTACACTGATTTTTTATACAATGGTTCGTTAAAAAAAAGGTAAAAAAAAAGGTAAAACAAGTACATTTGGATTCTCACATCTAAAATACTGTTTTACCTATGAAAGTAGAAACCT
>JAYTMW010000869.1:0-1878 GCA_043728105.1 Saprospiraceae bacterium
TATCAAATTGGGCGTATAAGCCAATTGATAGGCTTCAAAAGGAATACCCCGAATCGCCTGTTGTCCATCGAGCAAAGGCAGGGTTAAATCAGCATCATAAAATTTAGTCTTAACGTGTTCAATCAACCGCTTTTGAGGCACCCCCTCAGTATTTTTGACTTGATATTCAATTTCAGCGAGTGAATTAACACCTTTGAAATCTGAAGCTTTGAAAATCGGGTTGGCATTGGCGGGTTTTAAACCCGTCAATTCATACGTTTTAGTCTGCCAACCTTTTCGCAAATAGTAGCTTTCAGGTGCGATAATATCGTTTGTAAAATCATTTTTGATAAAAGTAATCCATTGCTTTTTCTGTCCTTTTCGGGCAGCATCTTTGGCTTTTAGTATAGCTGTTGAATCATTCACAGCATCAACTAAAATAGCTTCATCTTGTAAACGAGGATAGACAACGGAGACAGCTTCTAAAACATTGCCCAATTCATCGGTTTCAATATTCAAAGTATGGGCAATGCGAGGGTCTTCGGGATTGCGCTCGTAAGCATAAGTTATAGCTTCTCTTTCTTTTACAATAAAAACACCGTAACGGTTTTTATCACGCTCTTGCAATAATTGAATTTCGCAATTGTGCGTGGCAGCGGAATACGGCACTTGTTCCGTTTGTTTTGCTTCTTTTTGAAATGCTAAAAAAAGTGGGTCATTATCAGTATAGCCTTTTGCTTTCTTTTCATCAGCAATGCGCTTTTCGGCATCTAAGCCAAACACTTCTTGGCGTAAAGTCATGCCTTTGCAGGCACGTAAGGCTTCCCGCCATTCATCTGCACTCAATTCATTTATGTTGAAATTGCCTAAATTATCAGCCGCCAATAAAACAGCATCGGGCAATTCATATTCAACAGCATTGGTTGTAAAGCCGTTTTTCTTAAATTCTTCGTACCAATATTCCTTTTTAAATTGACTTAAAATGCGTTCTTTACTCAAAAATGCACCCGTATGAATCCATGTTTTAGTCAAAACAGGCGGCTGATGATGTTCGGTAGGAACGGCATTGCTTGGATTGGTTTGATTAAATACATCAAAATACTCGGTATCCGTTTGCTCTACCCTACCAAAACCTCGAAATTCTCTTTCCGCATGGTCATAATACCCATGATGATACGAATACTCAGAAGCAAAACGGACATTTGTTACCCCCTCAGTAATTATGGTCTTTGACACGACTTGAACAGGGAAAGCGAGTTTTGTAATCCACGGCGTACCATTGAGTTTGTCTTTTAAATAAAAATACGTAGAGCTTTTGTATTCCACTTCCGTTTTTTTACCAAACCCGTTATCATGGCTTCGCATAATGTGCGGTTTTTTACCACCCATCAAATCAATATAGCGCATGGGAGCCGTTTCGTATTTTGGCATTTCAGACGACCAGACAATGCAGGCTGTACCATTGCCCAATAAATCCGTTACAGTGATTTTATTAGGCTGTTCTGTTGGAAAAAATGAGTCAATTTCAGTTGCATCACTCCACGCATTGCCACTAAAATTCAAATAGGCTTTAAACTTGTTTTGACCCAAATAAATAATATCTGTTGCACCCGTACCACTAATATCTGCCAATTGGATATAACTTGGATTAAACATATCGGGTGCATCAAAAAGAGGCGCATTGCCCATTGTCACTTTTGCACTAAAACGCCCATAACCTCTATTTGCCCAAAAACAAATTTCGCCATTGCGAATACGCACAATATCCGTCAAACCATCGCCCGACATATCGGCGAGGAATATCCGTTGTTCTTGGTCTGAAAAAACAATTGATGCGCCTTGTTCTTCATCATAGGGTTTTGTGGCTAATTCGGGGGCATCATAGCCCATCTTACCTTC
>JAYTMW010000870.1:0-25097 GCA_043728105.1 Saprospiraceae bacterium
TTTGTATTTTCCCTTTGGGAAAAATTGTAGATAGAGAGACTTGTATTCTGATAAAACAGCTCTTTGTTCTGCATTTTTAGCCGCTAAAACCATTGTATAAAGCAAAAACTCATCTCCAAAATAGCTTTTATCCAAACCATTTAGGTAGTGAAAACCAACCAGACCTATATCTTTTAAAGCCATGTTATTTAAAAAGCGGAGGAAAGGAAGATATTTTTTAGGCTTGTCCTTACTGGGAATTGACACAATTTTTGAGAAAATATGTTGTTTTTGCGCCTCATATAGCGCATTAAAACATTGACCTACCAACGCATGTAAAAACACATTATTGGGGTATTTTTGCAATGATTTTAAAGTTTGGAAAAGGCAAAAATCAACTTTATCAGCGTCATATATAGCTATTAGGTTTTCAAATTCTGCTTTCAGCAGTAAATCTTTATAATTGTCCGATAATATAGGATTGTCTTTTTTATCCTTATTGGTATAGGCATTTAAAGCATGAGTCACTCTTTGTGCTCGATTTTTACAATCAGGGTGAGTCTTTAAAGAATCCTTATCCAATTCGCCATCAAAAACTCTTTTGCTTTTGCCAAATAATGTTTCCTCTTCATCAATCCAACTTTTCTTGAATGGATACTGAGGGGTATTGAATGTTTTGCCCAAATCAAAATTGGGTGTGAACATCAAAGAGTCAATTTTATCAAGCATCAACAACGCTTTTACTGCTTGCGTCGCATCAAATCGAGTGTTTTGTAGATACTTAACAGCCATTGAGTCCGCTTCATCTTCATAATCTCGTGTATGACGGCGGCTTTTGAAAACTACATTTTTTAAATAGGCTTCTGCTTTTTCGTAAGTGTTATACTCCGATTTCTTGATTTCTTTAATCGCTTTTTGAGCTTCTTTGGAATATAAAGCATCAAATGATTTTTTAACAGATTTGTGGGCATGTTTGAGTTGGTTGTGTGCCAACTCGTGGCATATAATAAAAGCAACTTGACTTTCATTCTCGCAATAAGCCAACAGCGACAGATTGAAGGCAATGGTGCCATCAAGAGAGGCATGGGCATTGGGCGCATAGTCTTTGGAAATAAAAATTTTTAAATCGTTGATGACGATATTTGGATTTGCCTTTTTTACTTCTAATAAAATGTCATCAAAAAAAATTTGAATGTCATCATTGAAAAGAAAAGCGTCTTGCTCGATTTCGGTCAATTTATCCTTTTGCATTTCCTTATAAAGTTCCTTGTATTTGTCTTTATAATCATTGGGAAGGTTTTGCAAAATAACCTTGTACTGGGTATTGATCTTTATGATTGAATTGGCTTTCGCATCAGAATTATTTTCGAGTGGCTTGTAATTTTTAGGATTTAAGTTTTGAGTAAAAGCTGTGTTTGATAAAATAATCAGATAAACAACAGCTAAATTTTTTAGAAAATACATAGGATAATAGAGTCTTATGTTTTAATTAAGAACGTTATTTGAAACGCAAAAATACATATAAAATCTTAGTAAATTCATTTAAATAGGTGAATTAAAATTAACACTTGTTAGAAATTTCATAACTTGTTGATTCTCAATAACTTCAACATTCAATATTACATCTTTATTATTCGATATTCATTTTAATGGCTATTAACTATTTTTTTTTCAAATAAACCATAATAAAACCCGATTTTCTCAAAATTCTCACAGACTTTTGCAGCCGAAAAAAACAATTAATGATGAACATACTATTGCTCGGCTCTGGCGGACGTGAACACGCTCTCGCTTGGAAAATGGCTCAAAGCCCGCTTTGTGGAAAACTTTTTATCGCCCCTGGCAATGCGGGTACGGCGGAAGTTGGCACCAATATTTCGTTGCAAACGACTGATTTTCAAGGAATTAAACATTTTATTATTCAGAATAAGATAGGATTAGTATTCGTGGGCCCCGAAGAACCGCTTGTGAAAGGCATCGTGGATTTTATCAAAAACGATGAAATACTGAGGGGGTGCATCGTGATTGGCCCATCGGCTTATGGGGCGCAATTGGAAGGCTCGAAGGCGTTTGCGAAGGCTTTTATGCTCAAACAAAACATTCCGACGGCTCGCTATCAAGAAATTACCGACCATACTGAGGGGGTCGCTTTTTTGAAAACCTTGCAACCGCCTTACGTGCTAAAAGCAGATGGCTTGGCGGCGGGCAAAGGCGTTTTGATTTTGGATGGTTTTGAGGAAGCCTCAATGGAGTTGAAAACGATGCTCGACGGCAAGTTTGGCGCAGCGAGTACCACGGTGGTGATTGAGGAATTTTTAAGCGGCATCGAGTTCTCCGTTTTTGTTTTGACGGACGGAAAAGACTATAAAATCCTGCCCGTGGCCAAAGATTATAAGCGCATTGGCGAGGGTGACACGGGCTTGAATACGGGTGGCATGGGTGCAGTTTCGCCCGTTCCTTTCGTGGATGCGGCGATGATGTCGAAGGTTGAAGAACGCATAATAAAGCCCACAATTGAAGGTATAAAATCACAAAACATTGATTATCAAGGGTTTGTATTTATAGGTCTGATAAGTGTGAACGGCGAACCGATGGTGATTGAATACAATTGCCGCATGGGCGACCCCGAAACGGAAGTGGTCATTCCCCGCTTAAAAAATGACTTGGTGGATGTGTTAATCAAGACAGGCACGGGGCAACTTTCAGAAGTGATTATTGAAGAAGACCCTCGCACGGCTACGGCGGTGATGCTCGTGGCGGGCGGCTATCCCGAAGCCTATAAAAAAGGAGATGCGATTGAAAACTTACCTTTTTCGACCCAAAATACTGAGGGGGCCTCTGATGCGTTAATTTTTCACGCTGGTACGCAAATCGTTGATAATCAAATAGTTACGAATGGTGGGCGAGTCATTGCTATCACCGCTTTTGGGAAAGATATACCTTCGGCTTTGGCAGTTTCTAACAAATATGCCGAAGATATTGCATACGAAGGCAAGTATTATCGTCGTGATATTGGGTTGGATTTGTTGTAAATGCGGGTCATAATCGAGCATAATAATTCTCCGAGGGTTTCAAACCCTCGGAGAATTGTAACGCAATAAAAAATCACATCTTAAAAAGCGCATCCATAGTTACCGTTTGGTCAATGCTCAATGCACCGTTTCCTTTGATACCATAAGTCGTAATAATGGTGTTGAAAATATGTTTTTTATTTTTAGTGTGATAATTAAAAATCCCTCTTTTTTGCCTCAAATTATCAATCAAATTATTGTCCACTATAAACGTGTCTGCCCAAAATTTTATTTCGCATAAATGTATCGTGTTATCGGCTCGCTCAATCAATAAATCAATTTGAGTACCTTCTAAACCATCTTTTGGTTTAGCCCAAAAAGAAGACGTTACGGTGCTGACTCCAGAAATGCCCAATGCTTTTTTGATTTCAAAAATGTGATTCATACAGACATTTTCAAACGTGTAACCCGCCCAAGATTTAAAACTTTGCGATTGACTATCAGCCATAAAATCGGGTGTTTTATTACCTTTATTGGGCAAAATGTAGGAAAAATAGAAAAAACAATACATATCCGTCAAGCGAAATAGCGCATCTTTTTTGTTTTTACCGAAAGGTTTATAAAAATCTATAAAATCGGATTGGGCTAATTCTTCAAGATATTTCGTAAAACTACCGCCGTTGGGCAGCTTGGTTTCAGCCAAAAGTTCTTCTCTGGTCAGTCCTTTTCGCTTCTTCGCTAAGGCTTGAATGATTAAAGAATGAGCCTGATGATTTGAAAAAAGGCTTGGTATGAGTCGGTCATATTCGTCGTGCAAAAAGCCCGAAGGCATGAGACACAAATCATTCAAATTTTGGGTAACAGACTTGCTTTTATCCAATAATTCAAGATAAAGCGGTATGCCACCGATGGCCATGTAAAGTTGTAAAATTTGATATTGGGGATAGTTGATGTCGTTATGCTGCAAAAATTGTTGGGTTTCAGCAAGGTTAAATGGTTTTATTTTTATCAGTCGGGTGATGCGATTGTGCAAACCACCTTTGTTTTTAATGATTTTTTCGTTCATCCAAGCCGCCGATGAACCACAAATTACGACTACCAAATTTTGTTTAGAAGCAAAAGCATTCCAGAAATAGTCAAAAGCGGCAATAAAATCTGAACTTTTCCCTGCCAACCACGGTAGTTCATCAAAAAAAACAACCATTTTCTCCTTTTTATCACGCTTCGATAGGGCTTTTTGTAACATCTCAAAGGCTTCTGACCAAGTTTTGGGTGGTGTTTCAATCGGTAGATTTAGTTCCATTGTTTTCAGAACTGACATGAAATGAAACAACTGCACGTCTTGACTGACGTTCTGAACGCCTATAAATTCGGCAATGATTTGTTTTTCGAAAAACTGCCGTATCAAAAATGTTTTGCCTACCCGACGACGACCTACCACAGCCACGAGTTCACTTTTTTTAGATTCAAGTGCTTTTGTCAACTCATTTTTTTCTATTTCTCGTCCAATTATTGTATCCATAATTTTTTATTTTAACCTAAGAAGTTGACAAAGTTAGCGGAATCTATCTAAAAAACAAAGATTAAGCTGAAAATAAAATAAAATTAGCTTAATCTCTCTCTTTTTATTAGTTTAAGCTAAAAATAATTTATTTTCAGCTTAAACGTATATTTTTTCTTAGTTTAAGCTGATTGATGAATTGGATAACTTGTATTTATACTCCTCTAAAATAAATTACTATCTACTTTTCAAACAGCCTCATTATTTTTTTTGTTTCTTTATCGCCCTATTGATACCCCTCAGTATTTTGCCTTTTTAAGGTCAAAATACTGAGGGGTATCACGCCAATTTTAATTTTTAATTTTTAATTAATTCATGTTGGAATCTATCATTTCTATCAAAAATTTGCGCAAAAACTACGGTACTTTTCAGGCCTTGAAAGGGGTAGATTTGGAAGTGGAAGCGGGCAAAATCATTGGCTATATTGGCCCAAACGGGGCGGGAAAAAGTACGACCATAAAAATACTCACGGGTATCATGCCTGAGTTTGAGGGCGAGGTGCATGTGTTGGGCATAGACGTGCGCAAAGACCCTATCGAGGTGAAACGCCGCATCGGTTTCATACCCGAAAATGCTATGCTTTATGAGACACTAACGCCCATGGAATACCTTACTTTCATCGGGCAATTGCACCATTTGCCTTCTGAAACGATTGAAAAAAAATCCAAAGATTTGTTGTCCGTTTTTAACCTCGCCGACAATATTAACAATAGAATGACGACTTTTTCAAAGGGTATGAAGCAAAAAGTGTTGCTCACGGCGGGCTTGATTCACAATCCCGAAATCATTTTTTTGGATGAACCATTGTCGGGTCTGGACGCTAATTCTGTCATTTTGGTTAAAGAAATTTTGACCCAACTCAAACAAAGCGGCAAGACCATTTTTTACAGTTCGCACATTATGGATGTAGTTGAAAAAATATCGGATAGGATTGTCATTATCGCCGAAGGACGGGTGATTGCAAATGGCACTTTTGAGGAATTAAAAGCGGCGCAAAGTGGTTCGTTAGAACAGATATTTTCGCAACTCACGGGCGATAATCATACGAGCGAAACGGCTACGCAATTTTTGGATGCTTTGAAAGATTAACGAAACAACTATTTGATAATCAACTTCTTACACATAACACAATGATTAATTTATTCATCAGATTCGTCTCTCATTTTCGCCCATTTTACGAATCATCAGGCGTTGACTTTGACCAATTTTTATCTATTCTTCGGGTGAAACTGACCATGGATAATCGTAGGAGTAGCATGATGTCTTTTAAGGGGATTAGTACCCAAGAGCCCATCAATTCTCAATTCTCAAACACGCTTATCTTCTTGGGTGTGATGGGCTTTTTCCTTAGCGTTTTCATATTTATTTTTCCAAATGTACTGATGGCCATGAGTGTGTTTAACGGCATTTTGATGTTTCTGACGACAATAATTTTTATCTCCGATTATTCATCCATACTATTAGACACTACCGACAATTATATTTTACTGCCTCGACCCGTGAACGGACGAACGCTTTTTGCGGCTCGTATGACGCATATTTTTCTCTATTTAATGTCCATCACTTATGCCATTGCAGCCGCATCAATTGTGGTAGTGGCGTTCAAATTTGGATTATTAAGTAGCTTCATATTTACTCTAATTTTACCTTTCAATACCTTATTGGCCGTCGTTATTTCAAGTTTTTTTTACCTCGCCATCATTCGTTTTTCAAGTGAGGATAGACTAAAAGATGCCATCAATAGTTTTCAAATTTTGATGATGGTTGTGTTGATGGGCGGCTCACAAATATGGCCTCATTACACCCATGTGGAGACGGGATTCAATCCCGAAATTGAACTAAAATGGATACACACACTCATTCCGCCGATGTGGTTTGGCGGAGCAGTTGACATGCTATCCGCCTTCAAATTCGACAAAATTCACTTTTTTTTGACAGGTTTATGCTTGTTTGTTCCTCTTTTTAGTTTATTTTCCATTAATAAATTTTTCTCTAATTTCTTCTCTTCAAAGCTGTCTTCATTTTCAAATGATAGCCCCTCGGCTACGAAAAAAGTGAGTACAAAAAACCCCTCAGTATTTAAGCCTTCCCGTGGTGTGGCGTATCAATTGGCTAAATTTTTTACTCGGAAAGGTGAGGAACGCAGTGCTTTTTACTTGGTTTGGCACGTGGTTTTGCGGGATAGAAAATTAAAATTGAAACTGTATCCGCAATTGGCTTATTCGGGTGTCATGTTGTGTGTATTTTTTTTTACATCTCTTAAAAAAGACAAACCATTTCAAGAAAACTTAGATGAATTGGTGTTGGAAGGTGGTGGTAATTTCTATCTATTTTTTGCTTATTTTGCCAATCTTTCCTTATCCACAGCCATCAGTTTGATGCCTTATTGCGACGACTTTAAAGCGGCTTGGGTTTATTATGCCTTGCCCGTGAATAAGCCTGGTGAGGTGATTGTCGGCGGCTTGAAAGCATTGATTTTCAAGATTTACACGCCTTTTTTTCTGATTATTTCCTCAATTATCCTATCAGTTTGGGGTTTAAAAGCCCTTGATGATTTGATTTTGGTTTATATAAATTCCATTATTATCTCAATGTTGACCGCAAAATGGGATAAAAATCACTTGCCTTTTTCAGAAGAACATACGGTACAACAAGGCGGTGGTAATTTTGGAATGGTGATGTTGATGATGGTTATAGTGTTTTTTATTGGTGGTTCACATTATATTTTGGCGACCTATACTCCTTGGCTTGTGCCTATTACTATTCCGCTTATAGCAACGGCTTTATTTTTTTTAGTGAAAGATTATAAAGATATGTCTTGGCAAAATTTTGAAACAATTGACGTATAGAAAGTACCCCCTCAGTATTTCCAACATATTTCCCCTTTTTTTTCTAAAAAATAAAAAAAATCACCCCTCACAAGCACAAGCACTTGTAACATTCAACTTTTAGGATTATTTTTGAAAAGATATATTTCTGAAAGGTACACCCGAAGGTATTTCAAGTATGAAAACAGACAAACGAATACAACACAACACACAAGGTTGGCAAAATCTTGAAATGATGCGCCAACTCAACGGCTATCTGCCCATTCATTTACGCCTCAATGTCGAGCGCATCGAAGAATTATTACTCGAAATTGAAGGTTTGCAAGGCAATAGTATGGCTTTTCATCAAATAAATCACTTCGGCACGCAGCTTAGTGCGCAGGTTGACCCACTCCTCAAAGGCATCGGAAGGGAGGTAATTTTGAACATCGAACCGTTGGAAAGTGTCGGCAATCGAGCTGTTGATGAGGCTTATAACGACGATAGTTCGTTGGCACATTGGTCAAGAGAAGGCGAAAAAAACATTGATGTTGAGTCCGAAGAATGGCTCAACACCGTCTATCATTTTCACTTAGATTTGATAGAAAACTACGAAAAAATCATCAAAAACTACCGCCCTATCATCAAAGATATGCACGTAATTGAGTCATTTATCACTAAAAAAGTGGCGCAACTGATGTATATGTTCCCCGAAGCGGAGGAAATGTTTCACAAAATGTACGGCAAAAAATCGGAATCGTATCAAATTATCAAGCGAGAATTGACGGATTTGAAGTCGAGTTTAAGAATGTCGGCGTGAGTTCAACGTTCCGACAAAACAAATTTACCATTGCCATTTTGCGAGCGCATCAACTGACGTGTTGTTTGCATTAAATCGCCTCGCAGTTTTATCAATGCTGATAATTCTGCCTCAAATTGCTCTCGCACTGTGCTGTTGAGAGCCGTATCTTCTTTTAATTTTTGTTGCAACCAAACCATCCGATTGCTCATGCGGCTGATGCGCAACTGTATGTTTTGGAGCGTGTCAGACACCATTTTGGATGGCTCGTTTTTCACATAATCAGTTACAAAATTTGGTTCAGAAAACAAAGGTTGCGCTCGTAAGCGACAGGCGAATAGGCATGTAAACACAAGGATTACGTGGATTTTTTGGCTCATAGTTGTTTGTTTTTAATTAAAATTTAGAAAAAGTGTTAACAAATAAAATTCGTTAAAAACCGCTTTTTTTAAAATCCATAGATTAAAAATAACGGCAAAAAACGGAGAAAAAAAGGCAGAAAGGGCAGAAAGGCAGAAATTATACTTTTAGGATTAGATTTTGATTTAAGAAAAAAAATATGTGTGTGAAAATTGGAACAAAAAATGCACAATAGGAACAGGATAACAAGATTTTAAGGATTTGCTGGATTTTTGAATCTGTAACTTTTACGACAATCATTACACGTCTAATAATGATTACAAACAAAAAAATACAGATTCAGAAATCCAGTAAATCCATAAAATCCAGTAATCCTGTCTAATTTTTACGAATCACATTTTTTATCAAAACTTAATCCACATGGCTTTTTCTAAATTAATGTTAACGGCAACTTTGACCGCATCTTTGCTTTGGGTGGGTTGTCAAAAAGACAATAGAGCAACCAGTTTTCCAATCGAAAATACTTCTTTTGACTATGCTCCTTTGACAGAGGGCAATTCTTTTACATATCAGTTTGCTACCAAAAATCATACAACAGGCGAATGGACAGTAGCAGAAATGCAGACGGACGTGAGCCGTAAGGAAACATTTCAGCAACAACAATGGAACATTGTTAGTCACTCAATGAATCAAAATTTGAGAGGCGAAATTCCTGTCGAACTCAGCCATTGCGACGGCTATATGTTGAGAAAATTGTTAAAAACCTACAATGCACAAGGCGTTTCAATCAAAAATTACGAAATTCCGATGCTCCAGTATCCGATTGCTAAAGGCAAAACGTGGAAATCTCAAGATTTTGTAACTCAAGTTAATAGCCAAAAAGCTTTAGTTTACACCATGTTTGCGGTGAGAAACATGGGCTTGTTGCGCAAAGTGAATGGTATGACTTTTACCGATGTGATTCATGTTGACGAAGAGGCCGCCGTGGAAATTAATGGCGTTGCGGAGACCATTCCCGTTTCAAGGTATTATGATAAAAAAGTAGGCTTAATTGAGGCCATTACTTTTGGCGAGCATCCCGTGACGCATGTGCAAGACACGATCTCTATTCAACGTTTGGTTCGTTATGATGTCAGATAAATTGTAAATTATTTTAATTTATAAATAATTGAAAATAAAACAATTACGATTTAAAAAGTGTCGATGTAACGTGGTGTTGCATCGGCACTTTTTTATTTTACCCCTCAGTATTTTGAGTTTTAGAGCTTTCATAAAACGTAGTAGTTAAAGTAGCCGAAAAAATATTTACGCAATAAATACTTTTTTGACCAATAATCATTTTCTTTTGTCCTCACAAATAAGGAATCTATAAGCATCAATTTTCATGAAAATAGCCGTCATTGATTTAGGCACAAATGGTTTTCGCCTTCAAATAGCCGAGACTTTTGAAGCGGGAAAGTTCGACATCATTCATCGAGAATCTCGTGATTTGAAAATGGCATCCGAGGGATTTCAACGCATCGGCGATGATCCTTTTAAACGGGGTTTGGAAGCAATGCGGCATTTTTGCGTGGTTTTGAAATTGCATAACGTATTGAAAATCAATGCTTTCGGTACGGCTTTCTTGCGCCTTGCGGAAAATGGAGCGGCTTTTATGGAAGCCGTAAAACGAGAAACAGGCATCGAGATTGAGTTGATTTCGGGCGAGCGAGAGGCGGAACTGATTTACAAAGGCATGCGTTTGGGCATACCCCTCAGTATTCCTAACGATATTGGAAATTTTGAACCTGTTTTGATGGTAGATATAGGTGGCGGCTCAGTTGAGTTCATTATTGCGGATGCGGAGAAGATGCTTTGGTCAAAAAGTTTCGACATTGGTGTTGCTATTTTGAAACAACGTTTTCATAAAAATGACCCCATTTTGAAAAGCGAAATTGAAATTATAGAAGATTTTTTGGACAATAAAACCCAAGATTTACAAAAAGCACTGGCAGCGTTTCAACCCAAAACACCTGCAATAGCATGTGGCACATTGGATTTTATGGTAAAAATACTGAGGGGTTCATATCAATTACCTTATTTTGAATTTGATAAAAATGCGTTCCAAGATTTTTATCAAAAACTTACTTTTTTGAACGATGCCACGCTTTATTCTACCCCTGATGTGCCACAAGATAAAGTTGAAATGCTCGCCGTGTCAATGGTTTTGATGGATTGGATTATGCGAAAATTGGATGCTGAAAAAATGCTCGCTTCGTCTTTTTCAATGAAAGCGGGTATGTTTTATGAAATGACTTTTTAGATTTTATATTTAACACGAATTAGACGAATTTTTAACTAATAAAAACCAATTTAGATTTGTTAGATTTGTTAGATTTGTATTATTCGTGTTATTATTTGTGTCATTCGTGTTGCGCATCTTATGTTTAAAATCTTATAAATTATTGAAAATAAAATAATTATACATAATTTTTATTTACTATAAATTAAAAATATGAAAATAAAATTACTGTTCATTTCTGTTCTTTTTTGGAGTTGCGCCGTGAAAACACCTTATTCCGAAACCAATAAATCGTATAAAATTCAGGCGCAAAAATACGCTCAATTGTTGAGTCAATACCCGCTTTTGGACTCCGTTGGCATGACCCAACCGAAGGATTGGGTCGGCACAACGAACTTTAATATGCGCAAACCGAACCTCGTTATCATCCACCACACGGCGCAAAACAGTTGCGAGCAAACGCTCAAAACCTTCACACTCCCTCGCACACAAGTGAGTGCGCACTACGTCATTTGCAGGGATGGCATGGTGCATCACATGCTCAACGACTACCTACGAGCATGGCACGGCGGCGTGGCAAAATGGGGCAACGTGACCGACATTAATTCCGTGAGCATCGGTATCGAGTTGGATAACAATGGTGAAGAGCCTTTTGCGGACGCACAAATCGAGGCGTTGCTCGTGCTTTTAGAACGATTGAAAAAAGCACATGGGGTGCCAACTGCTAATTTTATCGGTCATTCTGACATTGCGCCCACTCGCAAAAACGACCCCTCAGTATTTTTCGATTGGCGCACCTTAGCAACTAAAGGTTTTGGTCTTTGGTACGACGATACGAGCCGTATTCAATTGCCTTTGAAATTTGATACGCAACAGGCCTTCCGCATAGTGGGTTATGATGTGCGAGATAGTAGTGCCGTAATTTCTACTTTCAAAAGAAAATTTTTGAAAGACAATAAAGGCAAGATTCTCAACGAAGGAGATAAGAAGATTTTGTATTCTTTGATGCTGAAAAGTATGTAATTCTATAAATAAAAAGCGACGAGGTGAATAAACACTTCGTCGCCGTTGTAAATTTGTAAAATCATTCATATCGTGTCAAAGGAAACAGTAAATTGTTACTTATTTCAATTGACGTAAAAATTAAATAGGCTTGTTTGATACAGGCGCAGGTTTCGCCACTGGTTTTACAGGCGATTTTGGTGCAACAACTGGTGCTGGAGCGGCGTGGTAGATTTCTCCGCTACGCTTTTTAACCAAAGATTCCACCTTGTTTGTCTTCAAAGTGCGAACTGCTGCTTCTGCGCCACCTTTAAACTCATAATACCCTGCAATGGCATAAGTATTAGAAGAGTTTTCCATTTTTACAGCCTCTGCTTTTGTAAAACCCATTGTCTTCATTTTGGTAACCAAAGCCGCCGCATTGTCTTTGCTCGCAAATGCACCTGCAACAACCATAAAGTCGCCTTTGATGCTACCTGCGTCAAACTTTGCTTTGGTTTTCACACCTTTTGAAGCAATAGACATTTTCTCACCTTTGTCGCTGCTGCTACTGCCACCGCTTTTCACATTGACCTTCTTTTCAGAAGATGCAATGGCATTGCTTGAAGCTGTACCACTCAAACTGCCTGGCTCTTCAGCGGTAATCTCCTTCACTTCGTCCGAAGATTTGCTTTTAGAGTTATAAGCTGAGGGTGACGCTTCAGTTGAAGGCGACGTTGTTGCTGCTCCTGAAACCAACTGCCCGTCTTGGCTTGTGGTAGTGAGATCGGGTGTCAAAGTCGCACCTGCGAGCGTTGCGCTTGTGTCACCGTAGGTACTTAAACCCGATGAAGCCTCGATTGCGGGATTGAGTTTGTTCTTGTTTCTGCTCGACTTATAAATCAAATAAACGAGTGAGCCAACAACAAGAAGAACTGCTGCATAGGTTAGATTTCTAAATGAATTAGGTCCCATAGTGCGTGTTTGTTTAAAAATTAAAAAATGTATTTTTCTCTCTGACGAAAAATGTTCGCCAGTTTAAGAAGCCAAATTAAGGTGTTTTTAGATAATATGCTAATAATTTGTTTTTTATAGTTGTTAATTCTTGAAAAAAGACATAAAAAAGCGTGTTTTTATGTAAAATGTTCATCGTTCTTAATATACAGTTCACGCCTATTTTTCTACAGTTCAGCAATTTAAACTTTTTTCTTTTATCCAAATGAAAGAAATTTGTAACATCATTATTAGAAAACACCTCTCAGTATTTCAACAAAAAGTTCTTTGATATTATTTTGAAACACATAGGCACAGTAGGACACATAGAAAGAGAGGTTTTTTCAAAAAACATCTCAATTTTAAAGAATAAATACGCCCTTCTATGTGTCCTACTGTGCCTATGTGTTCCAATTTTTTTTGTTAGAATACTCATTATTTCTACAATATTTAATCTAAAATCCAATTATGTTATGAAAAAGTATCACCGACTGTTTAGTTTTTTAATCGTTTTAATTTTAGCAGGCCCCTCAGTATTTGGGCAAATTTCTCAAACCATTAGAGGCACAATCATTGACAAACAAGCTGAATCACCTTTGGTTGGGGCGGCTATTCAAGTTGTAGGCATTACACCCGTGTTGGGTAGTATTGCGGATGAGCGTGGTAATTTTGAGATTAAAAATGTACCAACGGGTCGTCATTCTATTCAAGTATCTTTTATTGGCTACAACACGATGACCATTCCAAACATCGTGGTTAATGCGGGTAAAGAAACTGTTTTGAACCTCAGCCTTGAAGAGAGCGTGACGAAGTTGGATGCTGTCGTTATTTCAAGTAAAACCGAAAAAGGGCAAACCCAAAACGAGTTGGCAACCATTTCTGCACGTCAATTTAACGTCGAAGAAGTGCAGCGTTACTCGGGCGGGCGTGGTGATGTGAGCCGATTGGCGGCCAACTTTGCGGGCGTGGCTACCAACAATGACAGCCGCAACGATATTGTGATTAGAGGCAATTCGCCAACGGGTGTTTTGTGGCGTTTGGAAGGCATTCCGATACCGAATCCAAACCATTTTTCGACGCTTGGCACTACGGGCGGGCCCGTTTCTGCCTTGAATCCGAACATGATTCGCAATTCAGATTTTTTAACCTCGGCTTTCCCTTCGGAATATGGCAACGCTACGGCGGGTGTTTTTGACATCGGTTTGCGTCAAGGCAATAAAGAAAAAATGGAATATACAGCTCAATTGGGCGCATTTACGGGTATGGAAGCCATGATTGAAGGACCGCTTTTCAAAAAAAATGGTGGTTCGTTTGTGGTTGCTTATCGCCACTCTTTTGTGGAATTGGCAAATGCGGCGGGCATCAATATTGGTACCAATTCCCTTCCTCGCTATAAAGATTTGACCTTTAATGTTGATTTTGGACAAACTAAATGGGGTAAATTTTCCATTTTTGGCTTGGGTGCAAACAGTAATATTGACTTTTTAGCCAAAGATGTTGACTCGTCTGATTTTTTTGCGGACAAAGGAGAAGATAGTTACGCCAAATCTCGGGTGGGTGTTATCGGTGTGCGTCATAGTTTTTTGATTGATAAAAATACATATATCCGCACGGTGGTTTCAGCATCTAATTCGGGTAATTCATTCAGCACTTACGAGTATCTAAAAAATGGTGAACGCAGACATACTTTGGACATCAATGACTACCTCACGACTTACCGTTTTTCAAGTTTTATCAATAAAAAATACAACGCAAAAGTCTCGATGCGGACAGGTTTTTTGATTCAAAATATGGGTCTTGACATCAAAACACAATTTAGAAACGACACGTCTGAAATATGGCGCACGACTCGTGAAAACGACAACAATCTCACACTTTATGAAGCATACAGTCAGTGGCAATATAAGCCTTCGGAACGTTTGACATTCAACGCAGGGGTGCACGGTCAATACCTTAGTTTTAATAAAAAATATGCCGTTGAGCCACGAATTGCCTTGAATTATCAACTTTCGCCCATCCAAAGTGTGAGTTTGGGGTATGGTTTGCACAATCAAACGCAGCCCTTACCCGTGTTGCTCAACCGCACACGTATAACAGATTTTGAATATAAAGAAACGAATAAAGACCTTGATTTTACCCGTAGTCAACACTTTGTTTTAGGCTATGATGTAAAGCCCAACGCCAATTGGCACGCCAAAATTGAAGGCTATTATCAAGCACTTGACCAAGTGCCTGTTGAAGGAAATTCTTTGCCAAATGGGCGTATGGGGACAGAATTTTCGGTACTCAATTCTGGTGCAGATTTTGGCTTCGATACCAAATCTAATTTGAATAACAGCGGCACGGGGAAAAATATGGGCGTTGAATTGACGGTTGAAAAATTCTTTTCGGCGGGTTGGTATATGCTCGCCACGGCTTCCGTTTTTGATTCAAAATACAAAGGTTCGGACGGTGTTGAGCGCAATACGGCATTCAATTCAAACTATATTGCCAATGTTTTAGCGGGAAAAGAAATAAAATTTGGTAAAACCAAGCAAAACGCTATCACTTTTGATACCAAAATTACCTTCGCAGGTGGACGTTTTGTAACACCGATTGATTTAGAAAAATCGAAAATAGAAGGAGAAGCCGTGTATGATGTGGATAAAGCATTCAGCCAACGTCAAGACGGATATTTCCGTTGGGATTTCAAAATTGGTTATACGTTAAATTCATCAAAACGCAAGTTTACCCAACAATTTTTCCTCGATTTTCAGAACGTGACGAATAATAAAAATATTTTCCAACAGCGTTTTTCAAAGGAGCAAGGGAAATTGTATAATGTGTATCAGATTGGATTTTTTCCAGATGTGTTGTGGAGGGTGCAGTTTTAATGAATATCGAACAAGGAATTTTGAATGAAGAAGTATTGGATAATTTCAAGATTCCTTGTTCAGTACCCCCTCAGTATTTTGACAAAAATTTATTAATCAAGGTCTTTTAAAAGTTCTTCAATGGGTTCTTGAATGTCTAAACGTTTTACAGTTTCATCAAATTTTTCCCAATCAATTCCTTTATAACCTTGTTCTTTCATTTTCAGCGTTAACCATTCAGGGTTACTCATATCATCAGGAAGAAGAATGGGTTTTGCTGACTTAATATCTAAATCAAGTTGAATCCTTAGCCAATTTCGTTCTTTTAAAGGGAGTTGTTCAACGGCTTTGAATATTTGCTCGACCGTTAATTCAATTTCGCCCTGTTCAATTTGTATTTTTACTTTTGTATTATTCATTTTCTAAATTTTTATGCAATTTAAAACTTTTTTAAATACCCCCTCAGTATTTTTTAAAAAAAGATAAAATGACAACATTTTTCTCAATCATAAATGCTTCTATCTTATTGATTATCAGCCTTTTACATGCCTATTGGATGTTAGGCGGGCAATGGGGTTTTGCCGCCGCATTGCCCACGGATGAAAGTGGAAAACAGATGCTCAACCCGAAGGCATTTGACTGCGGCATGGTAGCAATTGGGCTTTTGGGCATGAGTATATATGTGTTTAGTTTTTCAAAAATAATAAACTTGCCTTTGCCAAATGTCGTATCAAAATACGGTATTTGGGTCATCGCCCTCATATTTTTAGCACGAGCCATTGGCGATTTTAAATACGTTGGTTTCAGTAAAAAAATAAAAAACACACGCTTTGCTGAACTCGATTCACGCTTTTATACGCCTTTGTGTTTATATTTAGGTTTCACTTCTTTAATCCTTGAATTATGTAAAGCATGAGAAATAACGATGCAAAATATTTAGAACAAAATGATGTATGGTTCAGAATCATCGGTATTCCAATCGTCGGGTTGCTTGTGCCTTTGGTATTTTTTAGTAGAACTATTGATTCGGCACATTATTCCGTAAGTGCTTCATTTTCAATATTTTATACAATTATATATTGGCATATATGTCGTTATTTTTTTATTATTAGTAATAAAAAATTTCCTAATCTAAAAGATAATTCTAAACGCTTAAAATGGGTTTCGGGGTTTTGTTTGCTGTTCATTTTGAGTTTTTGTAATTTCATAAATGTTTGTTTAGAGCCTCATATTTGTCGCCTTATTAAGTTTGACCCTATCCATTTGCCCACGCCATTACAGATGAATGCTGCCAGTTTGGTAAGTTTTTTGGTCATAGCGGGTATGTATGAGAGCAGACGTTATCATGCTTTGTGGGGCAAAACAATGGTTGAAAAAGAGCAATTAGAAAGGGATAATTTAGCTTCGCAACTCGAAGGTTTGAAGAATCAAGTGAACCCGCATTTTTTGTTTAATTCATTGAACACACTCATTCACATCATACCCGAAAACCCAGAAACGGCTATTCGGTTTGTGCAAAAACTCTCAAAAGTGTATCGCTATATTTTGGAAATAAGAGATACCGACACGACCCCCCTCAGTAATGAACTCGAATTTTTGAAAGCCTATATTTTTCTTTTGAAAGAACGTTTTGGGGATAATTTGCACGTCAATATTCACGATATGAAAGGGATGGAAGAGCGACACATTGCGCCACTTTCCCTACAAATTTTGTTTGAAAATGCCATCAAACACAACATCATTTCGAGCGAAAAACCATTGATGATTGACCTATTTATTGAAGGCGATAAATTGATTGTAAAAAATAATTTACAACGCAAAAATCAAGTGCAAGAAGGCACAGGTGTAGGTTTAGAAAACATTAAAAACAGGTATCAATTGGTGAGTCAAAAAGACGTGGCTATCATCATCACGGCACAATCATTTATGGTGGCATTGCCTTTATTAAACATAGATAAAGTATTCACAGTCAACAACTTATGAAAATATTAATCATTGAAGACGAGTTGCCAGCAGCTAAACAATTGACCAAAATGCTCGCCCAAATTGACCCCTCAGTATCGGTCATCGAAACCATTGATTCGGTCGAATCATCGGTAAAATGGCTCAATACATTCCCTTCGCCCGATGCCATTTTTATGGATATTCAAATTGCGGATGGGCTTAGTTTCGACATCTTCACGCAAGTAGAAATCGCTTGCCCCGTCATTTTTACCACCGCTTTTGACCAATATGCCATCAAGGCTTTCAAGGTAAATGCTATTGATTATTTGCTCAAACCGATTGATGAAGATGAGCTTTCGGAGGCGTTGCAAAAAATAAAAAATAAGAAAACTGAAATGATAGTACCCCCTCAGTATTCGAGTCTGTTTTATCAAAATTTGCTTCAAAATATCGCCAAACAAGATTTTAAAGACCGCTTTTTAATCAAAACAGGGCAGAGTTTTTCGAGCATCGAAACGTCCGAAATAGCCTATTTTTTTTCCGAAGAAAGTCTAACACAATGCCTTGTTTTCAATCAAAAAAAACACATCATCGAGCATCCGTTAGATGAATTAGAGCGACTTTTGAACCCAAAAGATTTTTTTAGAATAAACAGAAAATTAATACTAAACATCAAGGCGATTCAAAAAATTAGCCCTCATTTCAACGGTCGTTTGAAATTGGAGTTGGCTCCTCAGTATAGAGAGGAAGTTTTTGTGGCGAGGGAGCGAGTGGGTGATTTTAAGGGGTGGTTGGGGGGATGATTAAAAATGAAAATTAACACTCAAAATACGCTTAGCTTGCGTGAGGGCAGAGATATTATGGGCACTATTTTCATAAACAACACCCGTATTTTGACTCTTTAAATTCACATAAGAATAGCCTAAACCCAAGCTACTTTCAAGGCTTACGCTCACACGTGGGTGAATGAAATATTTTATGCCACCAAAAGCGTGAACACTTGCACTGTACCTATTACCTACAATTTCTCCAAATAGAAAATATGGATAAAAATTACCATTGCCTTGGTCATAAATTACTGTGAATGGACTTAAATCATTCACAGTTGAAGCGAATCCCAACCCCAAATCAATACCATAGAAAAACTGAAATCGGCCATTATTTTGTTGTATTTCATAGCCAACAGTAAGTGCAAAAGAAGATATATTACGACTACTTCTGTTTGTAACAACATTTTGAGTTGAACCAATGGTGTAGCTAAAAGTATCTTTCGGCGATATTCTTGACCAATCGAAAAGGTTAAGACCAAGCAAAAAACGCAAAGCACGAGTTTGTTTTACCCTTACAAATTGTCCCTGTTCAATACGTCGTTTGTATATGATAGCTGCACCCGTTTTGCCCCCGCTAAAAGCAAGACTACTAATGTTTATTCCCAATTCGTTATTGAAAATATGCCAACGTTCATTCTCTGATTTTGCTAATTTCGAGCGTAATGAATCTTGGGCATAAGAAGGGAAAGTGGTAATTAATTTAATTAAAACAAGCAAAAAGATTTTATTTTTCATGTTTTATATTGTTTTTAAATTAAAAGTGGTAATTGATTGTAAAAAAACGAATAGCACGAGAGTTTAGGCGATACTCATTTGAAGTATGCTCAAAATTGCTTATACCGTTATTTCCTTTTACTTTGATTTTAGAAAACCCTAAACCGATATTCCCTTCAAGGCTCATACTTAATCGAGGATGAATGAAAAAACGGATACCGCCAAAAGCCAAAATATCTGCCCCATATCGTGTAAATTGTAATTCGTTGTTTCCACCTGAACCAGAAAATTGGTTGGATTGACCACCATTAGTATTGCCATAAAGGATAAAATTTTCATCTTGATTATTTGTGCTTCCCAACATATAATTTAATAAAAAATCGCCTCCATAATAAAGTTGAAACCGTCCTAAATTCTCTTGTAATTCGTAACCAATACCAGCCGATATATTTGTTGTATTTTGTCGAGATGCACTTACATAGTATTTTTGACCGCTAAAGATAAATTCATCATTTTGAAGGGGATTACTTGTCATATTCATATCAAGAGACAGCAAATAACGTATCGCACGAGTCTGTTTAACCCGCACAAATTGCCCTTTCTCAAAACGGCGTTTATAGATTAACGTAATAGAATTGTCTGATAACAAGATGTTACCAACATCTATCGCCATTTCATTATTGAAAATATGCCAGCGTACATTTTCTGATTTTGTTAATTGACTACGAAGCGAATCTTGGGCATTTGAGTTGCTTACGAAAAGCAAATAAGGAATCAAAATGAGTAAAAATTTAAGCGTTTTCATACGATTAAGTTTGGTTTAAAAGTGAATATTTATTGTTAAAAAACGTTTTGGATTTGAGGCAACTTGAAAAAAATGATCATAGCCTTTTTCCTCTTCACCTCTTTTTGATTGAACTAAAGCATACCCGAAACCAACTCCCCCCTCAGTACTTAGACTTATTCGAGGGTGGATAAAAAATCGAATACCGCCAAAAGCCAATAATCCTGTCATAAAGCGACGATTATACAACTTGCCAGTATTGTTGAAATAATAATCGTTTCCAGAAAAATTAAACCCTAATAAATTAGCTTGATAAATCAAATTTCGACCTTCATTATAGCCTAAAAAAAAGTCGCCACCATAATAGAATTGAAAACGACCAAAGTTTTGTTGAATTTCGTGTCCTATTCCAAGGTAAATATTAGTATAATTTTGGTGATCGGCTTCTATTCTGGCATCAGTTGGAATAAAACTTTGGAATGATTGTGAGGTATCAGGATTTGAGTTTCGTTTGACATCAAAACCCAGTAAAAACCGCCTTGCTTTTGTTTGCTGAACTCTTACAAATTGCCCTTTATCCAATCTCTTTTTGTAGATTAGAGTAGTACCATTGTTATTGAAAAAGATGTCTTGTACATCAAAAGCCAATTCATTATTGAAAACATGCCAACGAATTCTTTCAGATTTTGAGAGACGGCTTCGTAAAGTATCTTGGGCAATGAGATTTTGAGAAAAGAAAATAGTGAGTAGCCACAAAAAGCATTGTGTAGATTTTATAGTCATTTTGGTTTAAATTTTAATGATTATTGAAATGGGTGTCAATGATTTATAAACCAAAAATAATCTTTGTTGACTGAAATAGTATATCGAAAATGCTATTTAACTTAATATTTAATTTTATTTAACTAATTATTAATAAAATATTATTTTAATGAAAATGTAAATTGAAGGTTAAGTGAATAGCTTGAATGTTGAATATATTTTATAAAGTTTGCTTGTATGAAACTGTATGATGCCTTACCTTTGAACTTGCTGATACCCCTCAGTATTTTTTCGAACTCTACCTGTTTTATTTATATAATTTTTGTAAGAACATAAACGTTATGTTTAATATAAAAATCATCACTTTAAAAAAATCACCTAATGAATCGCTCCATCATCTTTTTCATTCTATGCTTTTTTTCTTTTTTATCAAATGCGCAAGTTGGTAAGTTGCTCAAAAACAAGGATATTACGTGGGTAGCGGAAGTAGAAAACGACTTGTTGTTTCAAGATTTTCAGCCTAACAGGAGTGAAAATGATAATATTGTTAATACCTTGAAAATATTTAAAGGCACTGACTATGCACTTGATAATTCTTTTTTTCTGATTAGTAAAGTAGCTAATGCAATCAAAACAGAAAAATTGATTGTGTATAGAGATAAAAATCTTACCGATAAATTATCAAAGTATGGCTACGCTGGCGTGGATACCATACAGTCGTGTGACCCAGAGACTTACGCAATGACGACAAGGGCTATCATAAATACATTGGTTCCAATATTAAGATATGTGAGGGTTAGGCAACTTATTTTTTATAATTCAAAAAAAGCGGCTTGGGGGGTTCAAACATTGGCTGTTTCGCCCCTCTTCACAATGAATTTAGGTGACTCTATCAGTACAGAACCCTTGTATTGGATACCCATTGACAATAAAAAACTCAAATTGTCTTCAAAATCAGTTACTTGGGCCATTAAAACAAGCTCGTCAGGAGAATCAAATATTGATTTTTCAAAGGCTGTTGTTTTGAAAAATACCTTGAAAGACACACCCCTAAATATTTTTTTGGACGAAGCAAAATCAAATAAAAAATTTAAAGCCTACAATTATCACGATTGTAAAGAACTACTAAGCCCATCAAATCTGGCTCAAAGAATTGTGCCTGAAAAAGATACAACTTTTCCGCTTGACCCCGAAACGCAACTACCCGTAATGAGTACACCTTTTATTACTCAAAACAATGATTTTGACTTATTACACCTCAAAATTGTCCAAGATTGGTTTTGGGATGATAAAAAACAAAGACTTTGTGTGCTAACGAGGGCATTGGCACCCGTTAAGAAATATGTTTATTACGCAGATTATAGCCTTGAAATGCCTTTGTTTTATGTGTTGCCTAAGTGACCCCCTCAGTATCGAGAAGATATTTTTGTGGCACGTGAGCGGGTGAGTGATTTTAAGGGGTGGTTGGGGGGACGAGTTGAGTTGTAAAGTTGAATCATTGAATTTATGGAAACTTAACTAACACTATACCTTATTTAACTTTGTCCTTACCAAAGTTAAATAAGGGTAAGGCTTATTTACAATAGTTCGTTAAGAAATAAAAAAGTGACAAAAGTGCCATGAGATTAAATCTCCTCGGCACTTTTTTTATACTCGTTTTTTATAGTTCACAGAAAATTGTTAACCCCCTCAGTATTTCCCCCTCTTGAACATCGTAAAAAATATTTCTTTTCTGATAAAAAAACGTCATCAACCCTTTACTTTTGTCGAAGTTGAATTTTAACAAAACGTCAAGGATAACATACCAATTGATTATCAAAAAAGTTATTTATGAAAGTCCTAAAATTTGGTGGCTCATCC
This sequence comes from Saprospiraceae bacterium, assembly GCA_043728105.1. Lineage (GTDB taxonomy): Bacteria > Bacteroidota > Bacteroidia > Chitinophagales > Saprospiraceae > JAAFJT01. The sequence goes on from JAYTMW010000870.1 coordinate 22,519, forward strand.
GTAGCCAAGCCTGAACGCATACAAGGCATTGTGAGCATTTTAAAGAAATATCAAGCGAGAAATGACCAATTTACGGTTGTTTTCTCCGCTTTTGGCGGGGTAACAGACTCACTTTTAGATATGGCCGCCAAAGCTGAACTGGCGGATCACAGTTATATGGTCGGTTACGAACAGTTCAAGGCACGCCACGTGGAGGCGGCTCAGGCGTTGCTTTCGCCCGACCGATACAGGGCGATTGAGAAAGATTTGCATCAAAATTGTGAAGATTTGCAAGGCGTTTTGCGGGGCATTTTCTTGATTAGAGAAGTTTCGCCACGCACTTCCGATTATGTGGTAAGTTTTGGCGAGCGTATGTCGGCTTTCATTATTGCGCACACTTTGGATGAAGCGGGGATTTCTGCCGCCTTTTTGGATGCACGTCGAGTCATTCGCACGGACAAAAATTTTGGCGCAGCCAAAGTTGATTTTGGCGAGACGGATGCCTTGATTTCGGAATATTACAAGACTCATGCGGATAAAGTGCAAGTTGTCACGGGCTTCATTGGCTCGGCAAAAGGCACGAGCAAAGGTTCTGATTTTGGACTCACAACTACGCTTGGGCGAGGTGGTTCTGACTACACAGCGGCGATTATTGCGGCAGGTTTGGATGCCGAAGTCATCGAGATTTGGACAGACGTGGATGGTGTTTTGACGGCTGACCCTCGTAAAGTCAAAAAGGCTTTTACGATTCCAACAATGACTTACGCAGAGGCTATGGAAATGTCGCATTTTGGCGCAAAGGTGATATATCCTCCCACTTTGGTACCTGCTTTGAAGAAAAAGATACCACTTTATATCAAAAATACTTTCAATTCTGACTTTATTGGTACGTTTATCTCCACTCAGCGTAATCCTACGGGTCATGCGGTGCAAGGTATTTCGTCCATTTCCAACGTGGTTTTGATGACGCTTTCGGGCAGTGGATTGTTCGGAACGCCAGGCATTGCGGGGCGTTTGTTCAGTGGTTTGGCGGCGGATAAAGTGAACGTGATTTTGATTACGCAAGGCTCTTCGGAGTCAAGCATCAGTTTTGCCGTGCAGCCTTCCGATGTGGCAAAAGCGAAACATTCGGTTGAAAAAGCCTTTGAGTTTGAATTAAATAACGCCTCGGTTGACCCCCTCAGTATTGAAGAGCATTTAGCGGTCGTAGCCATCGTGGGTGAGAACATGCGTGACCGACCTGGCATTGCGGGAACGATGTTTGAATCTTTGGGCAAAAATGGTATCAATTGTATTGCTATTGCGCAAGGGTCGAGTGAGTTGAATATTTCGGTGGTTGTGCCTCGTGCCGATGAAGCGAAAGCCTTGAATGCGTTGCACGAAGGCTTCTTTTTATCGGACACTCAGACGCTCAATATTTTTATGATTGGCATTGGTTTGATTGGGTCAACTTTGATAAAACAAGTACAAAAACAAGCGGCATTTTTGAAAGAAAATCGCCAAATGGAAATAAAAATAGTAGGTCTCTCAAACAGCAAAAAAATGCTTTTTGATGAAAACGGTATTGACCTAACTGATTGGAAATCAATGGTTTTGGAAAAAGGCGAACCGATGACCCCCCCCCTATTTGCGGCAAAAATGAAGGCGATGAACCTTCAAAATTCCATTTTTATTGATAGCACCGCCAATGCCGATGTGGCTGCACTTTATGAAGGTATTTTGGATGCGAGTATCTCTATTTCTACCCCAAATAAAATTGCCAACTCAATAGCATACAGCAATTATGTCACGCTAAAAAACATTGCTCGCAAGCGGGGCGTGAAGTTTTTGTATGAAACAAATGTAGGGGCAGGTTTGCCCGTCATTTCCACATTGAATGATTTGATTAACTCAGGTGACCAGATTTTGAAAATTGAAGGTGTGTTAAGTGGCTCATTGTCTTTCATTTTTAATAATTTTAAAAAGGGAGAAAAGTTTTCAAGCATCGTCAAAAAAGCGGGCGAATTGGGCTACACCGAACCCGACCCTCGCATAGATTTAAACGGCTACGATGTGCGCCGCAAACTCGTCATTTTGGCCCGTGAAAGTGGTTTGGCATTGGAAGAAGCCGATGTAGAAATCAAGATGTTTTTACCAGAAAGTTGTCAAAAAGCAATAGATGTGCCTTCGTTTTTTGAGAATTTAGTTCAAAATGATGCTTATTTCTCAAAAATGTTGGAAAATACTGTTGACGAAGGAAATCCCGCCAAAAGCGGGGAGGGGGCCATTCGCATGATTGCAAAGGTAGAAAATGGCAAAGCGACCATTGGTTTACAGACGGTAGATGCCTCAAATCCGTTCTATCATTTGAATGGTTCAGACAATATGATTGTGTTTACGACCGAGCGTTATAAGGAGCGTCCGTTGGTGGTGCGTGGGCCGGGTGCAGGTGCAGAGGTTACGGCGGCGGGTATTTTTGCGGAGATAATTACGATTGGGAATTATTTGGGGTAAAAAATAAGTAAGGGAATTTGTAAAAAATAATTTACCCAAAGAAACGAATTAATCACTCAATAACTTGCGTCAAGTTTGAAACTTGACGCAAGTTGTCGCTAATTTCA
>JAYTMW010000871.1:0-7269 GCA_043728105.1 Saprospiraceae bacterium
CACCCCAATACTTTGGTCGTTTTGGACAACGCTTCGTCGGCAAGTTTGACTCGAATTAAGACTCCGTGGTTGGTCGGTGATTGCGATTGGAAGGATGAGAAACTCATCAAACGTGCCGTGATTTGGTTGTGCGAAAAAGAGAAAAAATCTATCCTAAAACTGACAAATAGCGACTACGCAGAGAATGGTATGACCGATTTGATAACGGAATATGACTCTTCTTACAACATAAATATCAAAGTTTTTAACCAATTGCGCCACACCATAACGGGTTGGCCAGGCGGTAAACCGAACTCTGAAAACGCCAATCGTCCAGAGCAAAATGCCACGTTTCCGAAAAAAGTTATTTTGTTCAGTCCGCACCCCGACGATGATGTGATTTCGATGGGTGGCACGTTTATTCGCCTTGCCGATCAAGGGCATGAGGTGCATGTGGCGTATCAAACGTCGGGAAATATCGCCGTTTTTGACGACGATGTGGTGCGTTTTATGGATTTTGCGAATGATTTTCACGAAATTTTTGGCTTAGACAAAAGCCTCACCCAACACATGTTTGACGGTATTCAAGCCAAAATGCAAGGCAAAGCGGCGGGTGCTGTGGATGCCAAAGAGGTACAAATGCTCAAAGGTTTGATACGCCGAGGCGAGGCCAAAGCGGGCGCACGTTACGTATCACCCGAAGTAAAAACGCATTTTTTGGACATGCCTTTTTACGAAACAGGATTGGTGAAAAAGAAACCATTGGGCGAAGCCGACATCCAAATCATCGTGGATTTGATGATGAAAGTGCAGCCGCACCAAATATACGCCGCAGGTGATTTGAGTGATCCACACGGCACACATCGGGTCTGTTTGGACGCTATTTTTCAAGCTATTGAGCGACTCAAAGACGAACCGTTTATGAAAGAATGTTCCGTTTGGCTCTACCGTGGCGCATGGCAGGAGTGGGAATTGGAAAACGTGGATATGGCAGTACCCCTCAGTCCCGACGAGCTTTTGCGCAAGCGTAGGGCTATTTTCAAGCACCAGAGTCAGAAAGACCGCCCACTTTTCCCGGGGCATGATTCACGTGAGTTTTGGCAACGGGCGGAGGAGCGTAACCGTGCTACGGCGAGGCTTTATGATGCTTTGGGTTTGCAGGAATATGAGGCGATTGAGGCGTTTAAGCGGTGGAAATAAGGGTGTAACGTGTTGATTTTCAATGGGTTATGAAAAATAAAAAAAGCGTGTAATCTACACACTGTATTTTATTATATTAAAAAATATTTAAAACTGTGAGTCTTTAGTCATAATTTTTTTGACGCATAATACCCTTGCGTTTTCTTTTTTAACCACAAACGCTTGGTTATTGATACTTATAACCAAGCGTTTATTATTTTAATCCCCCCTCAGTATTTTCGATTTTTTCTAACAAAATCTATTACTTTTTCAGAGTTAACTACAACTAATCCATCGGAAGATTTATTACTATTACTAATAATTATCTTTATTAGTTGAAAAGGTTTCAATTTCGAATCCATTGCTAAAAGTTTGGAAGCAAGATTAGTAATTTGAGCGGTAGCAAGAGAAGCACTTGAATATTTGTGTATTACTCCTGATAATATACTTTCAATGTTCTTACCATTAGCGTAAACATCAATTTCACTATCTAAACTTGTAAATTCAGTAATTTTACCATCATTATCAACTCCACCGACTTTTATAAGATTAGGGTAATTAAATCCGTTGGGAAACCTTTCGTTAGCATAACTATCTATAACAGAATTACACCCTGTAGTTACAAACAATACATCTGATGAATTCCCTATACACTCAGTGATAGAAGATTGCCAAGATTCATAAATTTGTTTTACTAAAATTTCTTTCTCTGTTGAATCAATTTGCTTGATAGATAATAACTGTCTAATTTCGGGTTTAGTTAATATGTGTACATTAAGATTAACAACTTTTACATTATTCAATTTTAGATATTTACCGACTTCTCTAAAAGACCTTGCCATGTTAATTTGAGCTTCTTTTATTATTTCTATTGTTTGTCTATTTCCATAGTCAGAACTTGTTTCAAAAAATTTGACATGATTTTCAATTTTAGCTTTGTATGGATTACTCTGTTCATCTGCGCCAAATCTTAGCGACATAATTTTAATTTTGGGATTTCCTTTAACAATTAAGCTCATAATAAATGTTCCATGAACTGATGCTAAATCAGAAAATTTGGGTTTATTTTTTAATTTAAATGATTGCAATTTCTGTTGAGCCAAATAATAGTTACGTTTTTCTTTAGACAATAAGGGGTTATCTAAAAGTGTATCTAATTTTCTATATTTAAATGAATCAACTTGAGGATTACCCAATAATACATTATTCATTGCTCCATTAGCAAGAAATGATACGCCATGAATATCATCAATACAACCATTGTTATCATTATCAATATTATCACTAACTTCTTTGGAATTAGACCAAAGCCTATTTTTATCAATCATGGTTGTGTCCACACCAATATCAAATAAGGCTGTAATAACTTCATACTTACATTCTTTGGACAAAATCGAATTATCTATCGGATTCAGCGTATTCAAGACTCCAGTGCCTCTATCCTGCGCCTCCGCACATTGTATCGTAAAAAAAGCAATAAAAGAAACAAAGATATTTTTCATATTATTTTATTTTTGTAAGACTATCAATTAAAAACTCTGTTGAAAGTTTTATCTGAATGGATTGGTTATCTCGCTTTTTCTCAGGCATTTCTAATATTTTCTTTCCAATATCAATAGCTTTTTGATTACTCCGTGTATTGATATAGAAAACCATTAAAAAATATTTAGGGAAGAATCTGCTGGGTACCATATTACACGCACTAAAATATGCCTGTTCAGCATCAACAAAACGATTAATTTGATAATAATTTTCAGCTTGAAAACACAACAATTTCTCATCAACCGTTTTTTTGATAGCCTCATCAATAACCTTGATACTTTCTGAATACCTACCTGCCTTAGACAATTCGCAGCCATAATTATATAGAAAAATTTTATTGTGTTTTAATCCTAAATATAAAGTTTCGTATTGATTCTTATCAAAGCCTTTCTTCGGAGAATTTTTTATTGTTTCACTCCACTGTTTTTTGAGTGCAATTATATCACATGAAATTAAAAATAGTAAAACTAAGAAGCCACCCATAACGATATTGATAACACGAGAAGCAGATACCGATACTTCACGTTCATCATACTCTAAAGAATTGACAATTAAAGTAAAAAAAAAGACAGAAATCAAACAAATGGTAAGTTCTTGAAGTGGGTAAGAAAAACAACCACAAATAATTACACCTAAAAGAGCAAGAAAAATACTTTGACTATCCCCATTAATATTACTACTTCTTTGAATTTTATTGATTAAGACATAAAGAATAGCTAAAATCAGAGCAATACCAATAAACCCTAATTCAAAAAAATATTGTACAAAATCACTACAAGCATTCTTCATACTGTCTGCAACGAACCATTCATTATCAACTAAATTTTTAACTCCAAAATATTGAGCCTGTTTTAAATTATAAACGCTTGAAAAAGAGTCGATACCATATCCAATTAAAAAAGCGGCAGAAATTGCTTTTAATGAAACTTTATAGATTAAAAGTCTTCCGAGAAAAGAAAAATATTTGAATTGGGTAAGTTGCCTCACCAAAAAAATAAAAGGCAAGAGAATAATAATCACGTTTTTTCTAAAAATAGCTTTTAAATCATAGTGCTTATAAAAGACTATAATTGAGATTATGTTGGTACTAATCCAAGCGGTTCGGGAACCCGAAAGTATAATAGCTAAAACTTGTATCAATATTAGAGAGAGAAATAGAAATTTTAACCATTGGTTTTTGAATGATGCTATAAAAAAAGAATTAAAAGTCAAGATATAAGAGATAACTAAATAGTTTGCCATAATACCAGAATTAGCAAAACTGTAAGAAAAATTGCTTGGGAAACTCAATTCAGAATTGATAAAATTAAATACGCTAAAAAATGATATTATAACGCCAAAAAATCCTTGTGAAATTACATAAATTTTAGCATCCGCTTGATCGTATTTATATTGACGTAATGTAAAATAAAGCATAATGTATATTAGTAATTTGACTAATGAATCATCCCGAAATGAAAGCACGCTAAATCGCATTATAGAGTAAATGAACAATAAAAAAACCAAAACATCTATGGATGAAAATTTAATTCTACAATTGAAAAATATTGAAGAAACTATCATAAAAAGAGAAATAGCTATTCCAATAAGTAAAACATAGTCTTTTTGCGTAAAAACAGCAGTTCCAATAGGTTTATCATACCAAAGTAAACTTGATGATAAAATGTAAAATAAAATCCAATTAATATATTTGATGTACTTTAATTTATTGGTATCAATTGCATCCATAGTCGGCGTAATTGTAGTTTAAGTCGAATTATCTATATTTTTTTTTATACCTTATCACGGCACTCTTCAAGAACCATTAAAGTAACGTCAACTAAAAACTTGAACCCATTGACTATGTTTTAAAGAAGTAATTTTTTCATCATTTCGAGGACCGAAAAACCTGAATTGAAAGTATTGATGGTCAACATTTTTTGTTCAGATTTTCGTGCCTCAAAACAACAAAATTGATATCTCATTAAAATTAGCAAAGAGCTAAAATTTATTTTAATCACAACCTCCACACGCTACCACATCATAATCATATTCAGCTGTAGCATCATCTAAACACGCTTGATAAACCATTCCAACGAGAAGCTCGCAATCAATCGCAAAAAGTATAGCGCATGGGGGACACTCTGCCAATGCTAAAGCTCCAACTATGCACATGAAACTCTCAAAAAAAAATGTGGCATCGCATGTTCCGTATTTAGCTTGTAATTTATTCATTGCCCTTTTACAGCATTGGTTTTCTGGACAGCCATTGGTTCCACTACCGCAATCTGGGTAACTATCATGATTACAATCTATATCCCAAGGTTCAGGGCAGCACCGTGTTTGTATCGTAGAAAAATTATTAATACTGCGTCGCCACTCAGCCTTATTTAAGGCAAAGTATTCATCTTTTTTATTGTAAATTACCATGAAAGGCAATTCTTTTTGTATCAATGAATAAGCTTCTTTGATTAATCTTTCAGATTTCTGGTCTTTAATCAAAGGGAATTTCTGAACAAGTCGATTCTTTTTTTCTAAAAGTTCATTGAATTCTTTGTTCATATCTTCAACTTTTGAAAAGCCAAATAATTTGATAGTTCTTTGTTGGAGTTCAGAAGAAACAAATCCTTTATTTTTCTCACGACTATAAATTCCTTGGAGAACTCGCATCTCCTTTACCACTTCGACTCGATTTTTCGAGATACCTTTTTTAAGAAACTGTGATTGCCCCATAATTTTGTTGTGAAGAATTGCATATTCACGAAAATCTTTATCGGATGCAAGAGATTGGGCATCTAAAGCCACATCGGGGGTTAAATTTGAATCACTTTTAGAGCTTTCGCAACCCCAAAAAACACTCATGAAAATAATGGAAAGACTAACTGCGAGGCTTAGAATTAACCTTGGACTTGAGACTTGAGACTTGAGACTTGAGACTTCATGTTTATTATATTTTAAGATTAATTAAAAAATATTTACATGCAAATATTCGGTTTTTATTTTGATAATGCAAGTAGTCTTGAAATATAAAATATAAATTACACTAAAAAAGCTACATAATATTTTGAATTTTATTGTATAACTTATATTTCAATTAATTAGCCGTAACATTTTTTTTCTTACAATTACTGTTTATTCAATGAAAAAATTATAGTGATTTCTTAAACTACTGTTTAAGTTGAATTCCCACTGTTATATAAAAACAAACAGAAGCTATACACAAGAGACAAAATACTGAGGGGCCTCCTTCCCTCAAAAATGCACCTCAAAAAAATGCGTATCAACCGCCATCAAAGGAAAAGTGGCGGGCAAATTTTGTTTCTCAATAAACGTAAAACCATTGCGTTCATAGAAACGGATAGCGGCTTGCAGTCTTTCAATTGTACCCAAATAAAGCGCATTAATATCGTGACTTTTTGACCAATCCAAAAGCGTATCGAATAGTTTTTGGGCGATACCGAACTCCTTTCCACGGTATTCTTTTTTCACAAACATTTTGCGGATTGCGCCTTCGTGTCCACCCATATCTATGAGTGCGATGCTGCCGACAACTTCATTTTCCTCATTCAAAGCGACCCAAAAATTACCTCTTTTTATTTGATAAAATTCAGGAATAATGGCTAAATCAGGTTGGTCTGCGAGGGTGATGGGTACATTAAATTCGCCTCGTTGGATGTTGATGATGAGCTGCGAAACTTGGACGTTGTGTTCGTCGCTGTAAGTTGTTATAGTCATAAATTTTATTGTGTAAAGTATTGATAATCAAATTTTTATGTAAATATTATCTAAATCTATAAATCCTTTTAATCCTTAAATCCGTGTAAAATATAATATCAAATCCGCACGACAATCCCTTTATCATTCAAATATTTTTTCAAATCAAAAATACTAATTTCTTTAAAATGGAAAATGCTCGCTGCCAAAGCTGCATCGGCATACCCCTCAGTAAAAGTGTCAAAAAAATGCGGCATTGTGCCTGCACCACCAGACGCAATTACGGGAATAGAAACCGCTTTTGAGATGCGTGCCAATGCCTCATTGGCAAAACCTTGTTTCGTGCCATCGTGATCCATGGAGGTAAAAAGTATCTCGCCACCGCCCCGTTTACACACTTCATCCGACCACGCAAAAAGGTCTAATTTGGTTTTGATTCTACCGCCGTTCAGATGCACAAACCATTGACCTTCAATCTGTTTTGCATCAATCGCCACCACGATACATTGGCTGCCGTAAGCCTTCGCAATGTCATCAATCAGTTGCGGATTTCGGATGGCGGCGGAGTTCACGGACACCTTATCGGCTCCCGCATCGAGCATACGAGCAACATCATCCACGGCAGAAATACCCCCGCCCACGGTGAACGGAATATTGAGATTCAGAGCAATTTTTGTCACCAATTCGGCGAAGGTTTTGCGCTTTTCGTGGGTGGCGGTGATGTCGAGGAAAACCAATTCATCGGCCCCATTTTCGGAGTACCATTTGCCCAATTCCACGGCATCGCCTGCATCCCGTAGGTTCTCGAAATTAATGCCTTTCACGGTGCGACCGTCCTTGATGTCTAAGCAAGGAATAATGCGTTTTGCTAACATA
>JAYTMW010000872.1:0-3301 GCA_043728105.1 Saprospiraceae bacterium
CTTTCGGGATGGTCAAGGTAGTCAGTCGTTGCGCCTGGCCCTAAAATGACGGGACTATGCACGGCCGTTTTAATCTCAAAATCCAATAAATCGGCAAAAAGGACGACATCTTTATCGACCTGCATTCCGTTGTGAAGGACGTATTTTTGCCCCACGGGTTTGCAATAACCCACGTTAATTCCCTTGTTGCGAAAAGCGGATACTAAGCCCAAAGTGGAAGTGGTTTTGCCCACGTGTTGGGAAGTGGCGGCTACATAAATATTTTTATACATGATGTTGGGTTTTATTTGATTAAAGCGAAAATTAGGGGGTGATTTACGAATGTCCAAAACTTAGGAGACTTATTTTTTTGAATGGTTGAACATTAATTTTATACTTTGTCACAAATTAAATATTTATTTTGAGAAAAAAATAAAGAAAAATAAAATACATAAGAAATAGTAAAAATATGTAAGCCCTTGATTGATAACCAATTACAAGGTCATTAAAAATAGGTTGTATGTTATATTAATTAATGAGTTTAAATAAAAAACCACTACCCACATTTAATATTTGTTTTTTAAAAAGAAACCCTTAATTTTGTTACCTCAAATAAAGAATAAATTTCATACAATGTATTAAATTTTTCTTTGCTGAATGAATTTTGAAAGTTCATGTGATTATAATTTGTTGTTTTGAAACCGTCTCGTTTGCGTGACGGTTTTTTTTATTGTGACAATCTAATCTTAGGAAGATTTCAAATCTTCCTAAGATTAATGACATCAAGATTATACATCCCCTCAGTCCAGCAAGGGTTCGCAATGTCGCTGCACTCCATATTTTCATTAAAATAATTCATAAAAAACAATATAATCTTTTCTTGAAAGCCTTTATTCTAACAATCATTTTGTTAACAATTAAAACCAATAGAAGTTTTTGAGTGCAACTCTGAAAAAAATACTTACCTTTGCGTTCTTTTTAACGAGGCGTTTTTTTGATAGCAATAGTTAAAAATAATTTTTGGGAATTTAGAATTGTGATTTATCCTTAAATCATAAGCCTTCTGTCTTTATTCTCCTTCTTTATTTTTCCCTTTTTTGGCTATCATCTTAGCACCTTTTTTCTTTTCATATTTTAACAGCAACGTAAATTTAGCTGAACTGCATATTAAAACGGATGAATCCGTTTTGACGAGTTCGGATAAATCCGAAGCTACAAATTCAAAATAATGGGAAATATAGTCGCCATCGTCGGTCGTCCAAACGTCGGCAAATCTACTTTTTATAATCGTCTCGTAGGCGGACGTGATGCCATCGTGGATGACGTGTCAGGCGTTACACGGGATAGAAAATATGGTACAACCGAATGGAACGGTAAAAAATTCATTGTCGTGGATACAGGCGGTTTCGTGGAAGGTTCGGATGATATTTTTGAAGCGGCCATTCGCTCGCAAGTGAAATTTGCCATCGAAGAAGCCAGCATTTTGCTCTTTATGACAGACACAACCACGGGCATTACCGACCTCGATGAAGAAGTGGGTGAGCTTTTACGCCGCACTAAAAAACCTGTTTTTTTGGTGGTAAACAAGGTGGATAACAACGAGCGCATGATGGATGCCAACGAGTTTTGGAGCATGGGTTTTGAGAATGTGTTTTTCGTATCGTCGATGTCAGGCTCTGGCACGGGTGATTTGTTGGATGCTGTCGTTGAGCAAATTGAAGAATACGTGCCGTTGGAAACAGATTTGACAAAATTGGCGATTGTGGGTCAACCAAATGTTGGTAAATCATCGTTGATAAATGCCTTGTTGGGTGAAGATAGAAACATCGTAACGGACGTTGCAGGCACAACCCGTGACTCAAATCACACGCATTATAACAAATTTGGGAAAGAATTTATCATCGTTGACACCGCAGGATTGCGTAAAAAGGCCCGTGTACACGAAGATTTGGAGTTTTATTCCGTCATGCGAGCCGTCAGTGCCATTGACGAATGTGACGTGGCGATTATCATGATTGATGCCCTCGACGGCATCGAAGCGCAAGATATGGCGATTTTCAAACTCGCACAAGACCGTCATAAAGGCATCGTGGTGGTCGTGAATAAGTGGGATTTGATGGAAAAAGAGACCAATACTGCCCGTGATTACGAAGCGGAAATCAAACGCCGCATCTCTCCTTTCGATGATTTACCCGTTCTTTTTGTGTCCGTTAAAGACAAACAACGGGTTTTGAAAGCCATTGATGTAGCATTGGAAGTAGCTGAAAATCGCAAGCAAAAAATCAAAACGTCTGTCCTTAACGATTGGTTGGAAGAAGTGTCAAATCAGATGACACCACCTGCCCACAGAGGTAGTTTGATTAAGATAAAATACGTCACGCAATTGCCGTTGTACTATCCCGCTTTTGCATTTTTCAGTAATCACTCAAAGCATATTCCAGCTAATTATAAGAGTTTTATCGAAAATCAAATGCGTAAAAAATTCAACTTTACGGGTATTCCGATTAAGTTGTTTTTTAGGGATAAGTAGTTGTTGGTTATTGGGTTATTAGTTATTGGGTTATTTCAAATAACTTCATAACCAATAACTCAATAACTAACTACCCCCTCAGTATTTTTCAATCAAAACGATAACATACTATGTCAAACGAATACGATAAAATTTTCAAAGAAAACATTGAACAAATTATTGCGTCATTGGCATCACGCCTGATGAGCATAGACTTATCCAAAACAATTGATTTGCGTGGAAAAATCCAATACACACAAGAACGTGAGCCCGATTTTCTCATGGAATATTCTGATGCTTTGACGCAAGAACGAAAGATAGGACACCTCGAAATTCAATCCACCGACGAACCCGAAATGGACAAAAGAGAGTTGATGTACTATGGTCTATTTCATCTAAAATTTGGCTTACCAATCAACCAAACCGTTATTTATGTCGGCAATAAGCCTTTAAAATACATGACAGGGCGCATTTTGAATGACAATGTTGATTTTAGATACCGACTCCTCGACATTCGCACGGTGCGCTATGAAGATTTCTTAGATTCTGACATGCCCGAAATTATTATTCTCGCAATATTGGGCGATTTTCACGGCGATTCACCCGAACAGATTGCCGAAAAAATCATTTTAAAATTAAAGGATGTTGTTAAATTAAATTTCGGTAAATTTACAACACAATTGCAAGTATTATCAAAATTGCGTAATTTGCAACCTATTGTTAAACAAAAAATAAAGAAAATGCCACTAAATATCGAATATACAATCGAAGAAGATGCTCTTTACGAAATGGGCATGGAAAAAGGTATCGAAA
>JAYTMW010000873.1:0-4896 GCA_043728105.1 Saprospiraceae bacterium
CAATAGTTCGTTAAGAAATCAAGCAGCCATAGCCTCATAACTCATTGAGAACAAGAGCTGTTTAATTTTAGGATTATTTTTAACAGAGTTAGGTTCTAAGCCCAATGCGTCAGAAAATAATTCGACCATTTTAAGGTTGTGATAATAGTTTTTAATATCGTTCATAGAAAACGGCTCATCCTGTTGCCAATGAGTTGCCTTAGCGACAGAGACAGTGGTCAATGAGATATTAATATGATTAAATAATTTAGTTTCATTCGTGCTTTGGCAGTGCATTAATCCAGTATATTGTTTAGCATCACGGAACAAAAACTCGATCTGATAACGACACTGATAATGCTTCATAATGTATTCAAAATTCCAGTTTGTTCGATTGGAAAAATATAATTTTCGCGTTTGCAGTGAGCCATCTTCTTTCAGATAGTCCACAGCGACTAATAAGACGGTCATTTTTAAGCATTTTACATAGACTAAAGCCGAGCGAACGATTTTTTCGGTATCTTGTTCCACTATGGGTAATCGTTCATTATCGAGGTTTTGCCAATCTATTTTACCGTCTTTTTTAGCTGGGCGACCTCTTTTTCGTTTCCCTACGTGGGGTTTAGGGACATAAAATAAGCACTGATTAGATTTTAGGCAACTGATAATATCAATACCCATAGCGATGACAGGTTTAACATAAGTGGCTGCACCAAAATAAGTATCAGCGACTAATAAATTACCAAAATGCTGTATGTGACCTAAATTGCCTTTAACTTGACTGACATAATAATCAATTAAAGTTTTGCCTTCTTTTTTTAAATTTTTGGGTGCGGGGGTTAATGTACTGGTTAAGTGATAAGCCGTATGCTGTTTTATATCGCCAACAGCAAAACAACTCATTTCGAGTCCAGATTTGCTTTTCCCCAAGCAACCAGACCAAAAATGACCGATACTCGGAGTCTTTTTGCCACTTTTAGTTAAAAAACTGGGGTCAAATATGACAAAGTGGTCACCACTACCGTGAGTGTCAATTAACTCACGATTGAAATTGACTAAATCAAGTTCTTTTTTAAACCAATTATGATACGTCGTTTCACAATGTTCCCCCCATTTTGACATATGGGTAAAATTCAACCGACGGGGAATTGTTAAAAACAAGGGTAAAATATGCAGCATTATTCTTTGTCGAATTTTGCCTGTTACCGAAATTGCGCATACATTTGCACAAAGGGATTTTTTTGTTCCTTTCATTGTGTGTACTTTTTTAGGTGTGGTAACCCAAAGGTACACGCTTTTTTTTTATCCCTTTTTCTATTTTCTTAACGAACTATTGATTGTGAATCATGCCTTTTTTGTACGTTTATTATCCAAACTACAATTTTTTTATTTTCACCTCCACCCGCCGATTGAGCAAATCCTCTTCGGTGCTGCACCCGCCAGCTACACAATCTTTAAGCGGGCGAATGCGTCCATAGCCATGTGCCAACAAGCGTTTTTGTTTGATACCTTGCGATTTAAGATACGTGACAATCTCTTCGGCACGTTGTGTCGAGATGCTTTTAGCCAATTTATCGGTCTCGATGACCCCCTCAGTATGAACACAGATTTCGATGATTAATTTGCGATTTTTCTTCAAAAATGCTACTAAATCGTCTAATTCTAATGCCATATCAGGCGAAATACCTAATTCTGCCTGAGTGGTATAACGTATGTTTTCAGCAAGAAAGGACTTATTGGGACGCATTTTATCATTGTCTAGCAATTTTTGCATGGCATCCAGATATGTCTTTTTACCTTCATTTTCATCCTTTACAGCATCTGATTTTTTAGATTGACTTTTGCCTTCATCTTCATTCTTTACAGCATCCGTTTTCTTAGATTTAGTTGTCTTTTTACTGGCACTTGTACTTTCTTTTTTATTTGTTTTTTTAGGACCAAATGAGGTATTATGGTTAGTCGCATCTGCAATCACTTCTGGGTTGTTATTCACAATTTTTGGCTCTTCAAAGGATATTTTCGGGCTATTATCAACCAAAATCGTCTCTTTTTCAACTTTAGATGAATCTTTATTGATGACAAAAACCTTGTTGTCCGGCATTGGTTCAGACAGCATCTTGAACAGAAAAATATCGTCGCCTCGTCCACCACGCATAGAGGTAAAAGCCCCGCCCACACCGTCTTTATCAAAACAAATCGAAATATCGTCATAAGGGCTATTGATAGGTGCGCCCACGTTGACAGGCGTTTGCCATTCATGGCTTCCCGTCGAATCCTCTTGCGTCACAAAAATATCGTAGCCGCCATAACTTGGATGCCCTTTTGAACAAAAGTAGAGTTTGCCATCGGCGGCGGCGTAAGGGAAACCTTCATTAGCGGCTGTATTGACATTCTTTCCCAAGTTTTCAGATTTTGTCCACCCTTTTTTAGTTTTCGTCACAACATATATGTCTAAACCGCCAAAACCGTCACTTCTTTCAGCAGTATAAAATAGGCGTTTGCCATCGGGCGATATGGAAGGATAAACATAGTTGTTTTCAGGTGTGCAAAAAGACAACATTTCTATATTGTGAAACGAAGTACCATCTTCTGTTTCGGCAGTAAAAATCTGCATATTATATGTGCCATTACGTCCAGGTTTGCTGCCATTGCGGCAAAAATAGGCACGTTTGCCATCAGCCGTAAACGAAATATTGGAGGTATTTCGGTTTATTTCGGTCAATTTTGCTGATATTTCACGTGGTTCAGCAAACGATGTATCACCTGTTCGCTCGGCATAATAAACGGTGACATAATCACGACCCGTTGTAGGGTTTTTTTCTTTTAAAATATTGAATCCAGGATGGCGGTCGGAAGCAAAAGCAATGCCTTTGCGGAACATAATTGGCGCATTATCGTCGCCATCAGAGTTTTGGGTAAACGGAAAGACTTCGACATCTTTAAATAAAGGTTTCAACGTTTTAACTTTATCCACATTGTCGAGCAACAGTTTGCCACGTTCATTTTTGGGCTGGAGCTTATTGTATTTTTTAAAATAGAATTTTGCCTCGTCGTACTGCCCCAACATCATAAGTGTTTCGCCATATTGCAAAAAATCGTCGGGACGCGCATTATCGTCTTCTACAATATTCGCCATAAGCGGTGCAGCTTTTTCGGGACGGCTCAAAATACGGTAGCAGTTCGCTAATTTCCCTCGAGCGGCGGTATTATTAGGTTTTTTGGCAAGGAAGGCTTCATATATCGGTATCGCTTCTGCGTATCCGCCGTTCTTGAACAATTCGTTGGCGCGGTCAAGATTTTGCCCCCTCAGTAGTGTTGTCAAAAAAGTGAAACAAATGAGTATCCTCAATTTAAATACTATCATTTTACCATTTTCAGTTTAAATCGTGTCGTAATTTTGGTTATAATTCTTTTAAACTTTGTAACTTTAATGTCTTATTCGACAAAATAAGTGTTACATATTCTATAGTTCTACGTCCAAAAGTCGTGCTAAGTTCATCGTTCTAAGACATAACAACTGTCAATAAACAACATTTTTATGTATTTTAGGGCAAATATAAACTTAATACGCTCAAGTTTTTTTGATAACAATATTTTCAAATCATCAAATACTTTATTATGAAATCCATAAATTTCTTATGTATGGCTTGTTTGGTGGCTTTTTTAGCCCCCTCAGTATCCATCGCTCAAATAACACCCAAAGGTGTTGAAGAAACAAAGTCGGTTGCTGCGCCTGCCACCATTTCGCTCGTTCGTGAAGGTGAACGCCCTATGAGTCAAGGCAGTAAAAATGCTTTGACGATTGACATTCCCAAAACGTCAGCAAAATTCGCTGAAAAATTGTGGAAAGATTTCGTCAAACAATATAAAGGGGACACGAAAAAAGACCGAAAAACAGACGAATGGTTCACAGATAATGCCATGATTGGCAGCATCGGTGGTGCAAATACTGTAGATTTATACGCAAAATTTACGGAAAGTAATGATGCAACTACGCTCGGTATGTGGATTGACCTCGGCGGTGCTTATTTGGGGTCAAAAGAATATGCAGACAAATATGCGGCGGCAGAAAAGATTATGACTGATTTCGCTTTGACCGTCCAGCGTGAGCAAACAAAAATTCAGCTCAATGACCAAAACGATGCCTTAAAAAAACTCGAAAAACAACAACGGAACCTTGAAAAAGACAATCAAGGCTTGCATGACGACATCGAAAATTGGAAAAAAAGAATCATAAAAGCCGAAGCCGATATTGAAACCAATTTGAAAAATCAAGAAGACACCAAACTAAAAATCGAAGCACAAAAGAAATTGGTGGAAGAGGTTCAGAAAAAATTGAACTCAATAAATTGATTGCGAAGTAATTAGGCATTAAATAAAAAAACGTTAGGACTCGAATGAATCCTAACGTTTTTTTATTTAATGTTCTATCAACTTAATTTAAAAAAATTAAGCCGTTGCTTTTGGCGTGATGAAAACAACGCGTCTGTCATCTTTACCTTTTTTGAAACCAACTGTACCTTCAACAGCAGCGTGTAAAGTATGGTCTTTGCCCATATACACGTTTTGACCTGCGTGAAATTTTGTACCACGTTGACGAATCAAAATATTACCAGCAATAGCTGCTTGACCGCCGAACATTTTTACGCCCAAATATTTGGCTTTACTGTCGCGTCCGTTATCCGAACTACCCGCGCCTTTCTTATGTGCCATGTCTTTTTTTCGTTAAAATTATTAAATAAAGTTAATGATCGTCATTGTTTGATTTTAAAACTCAAACAATGACAATTAGGTCAAAATTAAGCCGAAATAGCATCAATAGTGATACTTGTTAAAGCGTCGCGGTGACCATTTTTGACGCGATAGCCTTTACGGCGTTTCTTTTTGAAGACGATAACTTTGTCGCCTTTCAAATGT
>JAYTMW010000874.1:0-1503 GCA_043728105.1 Saprospiraceae bacterium
AGAATAATTGTGAGTGGCGCAAAGAGCCTTTGTTCTATTTTGTTTTTTGACAGGATGTTGCCAAAAGTGTTAAATAGAAACAGAATTGTCATAGCCCATAATAGGGTTGTGATTATTATTTTGGGAAAGTTCATTGCGACAAACCCCGATTGTATCAAAATAATAAACAGGAAAAATAGATTGATTAAAATGGATACCGCTTCAAACCGATACATTTCTGTATCCGATTTTAATCTGCCACCCCAAACAATAGTGTAAGGGATAAATTTTAATAATATACAGATGTGTATTATTAAAAAAAGAGAAAGGACTATTAAAAGCCCATATTGAGCAAAATTTATCATCGTTAATACCAATTTTAATTTACGTTTTTAAAATCCTTTGCAATTGCCTCGCTGTTTTATAACCACATTTCGAAGCGATATACTCAATCGTATATTCGGGATTATTGAGCATGGTTTGGGCATATTCTTTTCGCAACAAAGTTAAGTATTCCAACACCGTCGCACCCGTCTTTTCTTTAAAAACCCTACTAAGATTTCTTGGACTCATACCCACCTGTGCCGCAAGTGATTCAACACTGTTCTCTTTAGAAAGGTTGTCTATCAAAATATCTTGCACTTCGTGAATCTGTGGATTTATGTGATTCCTATAATCCAAATAAATGCTTTGTTGGCTGTGTTTTCCGCTTCTTCTGTGATACACAACAAGCCCCCGTGCTACTTTATGCGTGAAAAGTGCCCCTTTTAAATCTTCAAGAATGGCAAGAGCCAAATCTATCCCTGCACTAATGCCTGCACTGGTGTACACATTATTGCTTTTTACATAGAGAATGTCAGAAACGACTTTTGCCTGTGGAAATTGCTGTTGTAACTCATTAACCCTGCGCCAATGTGTGGTACATTCTGTGTTTTTTAATAAGCCTGCATGACCCAAAGCAAATGCACCACTGCATATTGAACAAATCGTAATATGCTTATCTGAACATTCTTTTAACCAATTAAAAAAAGCTCTTTCTGCCTTAAAAGGAATGCTTCTCACATATTCATTATCCATACCGGGAACAAAGACAAAATCACCTGCCTTCAATTTTGCTTCTGTAAAATGTGGCATTGTGCCAAATCCAAGACCCGCAGTACTGATTGGAGTTTCTCTGTACTGATAAAACTCCATGTCAATGTCGAAACCTTGAACTTTAGCTTCTGTAAAAACCTGTACGGGCCCAGCCAAATCAAGTAGTTCAACTGTTGGGGGTATGATAAATACCATTTTTTTCATTGTAGTTAATTTTATAGATTCTTTGAATGTTTTTATGGCAAAATACTGAGGGGGGCTAATTCACGAGCGAAATAACTTGCGTCAAGTTTTAAAACTCTGTCCATTACCCACATTTTTTTAAACATTATAGTTCCGTAGGAACGGCTCATATTGTAGCCGTGGATTTCAATCCACGGTAAAATAAGGGTTAATATTTAATTGAGTTCCGTAGGAACGGTGCATTTA
>JAYTMW010000875.1:0-3831 GCA_043728105.1 Saprospiraceae bacterium
TAGGCGCATTTACGGATCCAGATGACTGCCTTTTTCGATTAATTCGAGCCAACAACGTCATCATTTTAGGATACGGAGCAACGTTCAAAATGCAAAAAAGCGAGTACACGGGTGAGTATAGACACGCACTTTCAATCGCCAACTGCAATGCAATAACCATAAAAGGATTGACTCTTAAAGACAGTGGTGGCGACGGTATTTTTATAACGGGCGAAACCTATTACGGTACGCAACTTTACAGCGAAAATATTATCATAAAGGACTGCGTTTGCGACAACCATCGTCGGCAAGGTATGTCAGTCATTTCTGCCCAAAATTTGACGGTGGAAAACTGTATTTTCAAAAATACCATCGGCACTTTGCCTGAGGCGGGGCTTGACCTTGAGCCCAGCGAGCCATTTCACCGAATCGTTAATTGTGTGTTCAAAAATTGCCAATTCAAAAACAACAATGGCAAGGGCATTGAGTTGGCATTCACCTACTTGAATGCAACTTCAATACCCGTGTCGGCTACCTTCAACGATTGCTATACCACCTCCAATTATCAACTGACAAATGCTTACGATCCAGGCGAAATATCGGCAACGGGTCATCCACTGAATTTTCCAACGGGCAACGTCACTTTCAATAATTTACTGGTCGAAAATAGTCAATGGACAGCTTTCAGATGTCGCAAACAAGCCGATAGTTATTCGGTTGTTTTCAACAATAGTCGGTTTAAAAACGTGTCTCAAAACACACGTCTTTACAATAATCCCATTTGGATTGAAGTAGTGGATTATTTCGTTCCCACTACATCTTTTGGCGGCGTGGTTTTCGACAATGTCTGCGTTGATTTCACGACCAACATGGCTGCCTTGGTGTTCTACGGCGAAACAAATGCCACGGGTTTGAAAAACGTTACGGGCAATCTGGGCATCGTAAATACCTATCAATTGCCGCCCGTTTATCGCAATATTAATGCCCAATCTAACGTGAATTTCACAACCGCAATCGGGTGCGCAACTGTTTTATCCGTTCAATATCTAAAGCCTTTGAGTGGGCAATATTTAGGCGAAAATATTTTGCTTCAATGGGCTACTTACAACGAACAAAACAATGCTTATTTTGAGGTAGAAAGAAGTAAA
This sequence comes from Saprospiraceae bacterium, assembly GCA_043728105.1. Lineage (GTDB taxonomy): Bacteria > Bacteroidota > Bacteroidia > Chitinophagales > Saprospiraceae > JAAFJT01. Next base: position 1,128 of record JAYTMW010000875.1, read on the forward strand.
AACGGACTTGATTTTGAAAAAATAGGGGAAATGAAAGGTAAAAATGGCAATAATAGGTCCCAAAACTACACTTTTGTGGATAAAAATGCTACGGAAGGTCAAAACTATTATCGCTTGAAACAAGTAGATTACAACGAAAAATTCACTCATTCTAACATCATTGTTGTAGCAAAAAAAAGAGAAATTAATCTCAAAATATATCCAAACCCAACTTCTGGAATGCTCTATATTTCCAAATCTTTTCTCAACAACGATTCAACTGGTTTCACCCTGTTTAATAGTTTAGGTCGAGTTATTTTGCAAGACAATTATATGCCTGAAATGATTGATTTAAATGATTTGAAAAATGGCATATATTTATTGAAAGTTGGTAATGAGGTAGTAAAGATTGTAAAAGAGTAAAAATACTGAGGGGGGTCTCCCTTAAAGTAGTTTTTTCTAAATAAAAGTTCTATCTATGCCCATAATTGTCAAATCAAAATTTAATTCGACTTTGACACTTTAAACATACCCTTTTGCACTTTTTAAAACCCTACATAAAATGTTCACGCCTCGTTTTTGCTGCGCAAAAAAAGGTTTTTAAAGGTTTTTAAAGATTTTTTTTGGATTGAAGCTATTTTTAAGAGAAAAATTGAAAATTTTTCTCTCAAAAATAGCTTCAATCTGTAGAAATTTCTGTTTTGTACGCCTTTTTGCGCAGCAAAAACAGTGAGTAAATATTATGTAGGATTTCAAATTGCACTTCACGCAAAATGCGTACTTTGAAGGTTTTTTTTATTATTCTATTCATTCAAATAGAAATTCTATCCATTCTGATTCATTTTATGATACCAAAAAAACTCATTTTCAAAGGTTTATACTCCTATAAAGACGTAGATAATTGCGTGATTGACTTCGAAAGGCTCAATCAAGCGGGATTGTTCGGCATTTTCGGAGCAACTGGCTCAGGCAAATCTTCCATTTTGGAGGCGATGCTGATTGCTTTATTCGATAGCGGAGTTCGATTTAATGGTCGAGCTTCTGACAATGATTTGATGAATTTGGATAGCGATTCGTTGAAAATTGACTTTGAATTTGAAGCCCAAGGCATTAGATTTCGCCGCATCGTGGATGGCCGACGCAACTCAAAAACCCAAATTGCGAAGATAGAAACGCCTCAAACACTTCAAATGATTGAGGGCGTTTGGACACCCCTCAGTAAAAAAACTGAAACGAAGGATTTAATCGGTTTGGGCATCGAGGAATTTACTAAAACGGTGATTATTCCGCAAGATAAATTCCGTGCTTTCATTGATTTGAGTGCCAGCAAACGGGTAACGTTGTTGAGTGAGTTATTTGATTTAAAAAAATATGACCTACGAGATAAAGTCGGTAGTTTAGCCAAAAAAAATCAATTGGCTATCTCTAACCTCGAAGGGCAATTGAAAGGTATTGGCGAAGTGAATCCGACGATAATCCAAGAATTGACTAAAGAATTGACCCAAATTAAAGTCTTATTTGAAGCCGATAAAGAAAAATTAATGGCACTTGATGCTTTACGCCAGTTATTTATTGAAAAAAATAACACGGAAAATCAAATTGCTACCACTACCCTATCAATTGCCCAATTAGACTCGCAACTTGTTGATATTGAAACTTTTATACAAAACAATAAAATAAAATTTGAACAAATAAAAAAAGATTATGACGGCCGTCAAACCATAAAAGACAAGGCACGAGACTTGGAAAGCCTCTTAAAAATAAAAAAGTGGTCGTTAGAAACCAATCTTTTAATTGGACGCATTGCTAACGGCGAGAAAATGTTGACTGAGGAACAATCTAAACTCGAAATATTGAACCAAACTAAAGATAAATCGGCTGTCGTTTATGAAAAATTATCCTCAGAAAAACCTGATTTCCAACGCTTACAAGCCGTCAGACAATGGTTTACGCAATCTGATAATTTAGAAAAAGAACAACAACGTTTGAAAATCGAGGAACTACGTTTGCAGGAACGGCTTGATGCTGATGCGCAATCCGCAAGGGTTCAGTTTGTCGAATTAAAACGTATTTCTCCCGACATGCCGCAACTTTTTAAACCCAACGAAGGCATTTTATTCATCAAAAAAGAGTTGCAAATCTTAACTGAAAAACAACTAATAACAGATGAATTGGTAGCAACCCATCGAACGGAAGAAAAGTTAGAGGCTTACGCTCGAAACCTTACGGATGGGCAACCTTGCCCGCTGTGTGGTGCAACGCATCACCCCTCAGTATTGACGGCTCAAAATGTTGAAAAAGACTTAAACAACGCTCAGAATCTGAAGGAGTTGCTGCGTCAAAAAATGCTTACACTTGCCAATATTGAGCGCGCTTTTGAGGGCATACACAAGGGCATTTTGGATACCCAAGAGGCTTTACGAAAAATCAATGTCCAACAAACCGAAACCACCCAAAAACAGACCCAACTCCATAAAAATTTTACTTGGTCTCCCGACTTCTCCCCTACCAACAAAACGGGTTTGGAACAAGCCGAAGCCGTAGCAATTGGCTTCAACAAACAATTGGAAGAAGCTTATAAATCCTCTACGATTGCCAGCGAAGGGTTTCAAAATCAAAGGGATAAAATTGTGAAGTTTCAAGCGGGAATTCAAGATTTGAGACATAAAAAAGAACAATTTGAGACCCAAATTCGGGTCACTACTGAGGGGGTCACTTCCGACAT
>JAYTMW010000876.1:0-4844 GCA_043728105.1 Saprospiraceae bacterium
GAGCGTCCACAACTTCTATTTGCAAAGCCTGTCCTTCACGGTAGCGGCGTTCCGTCAAACGGTAATATTCTTTTGAAGAAACAAGCTCCGCATCGTTCACTTTGAAGGCTTCCAAAGCCGTTTCCACATTCGTTTTTGCGACTTGAATTTGCAATTGAATTTGTTGCAAAACCTCCGTCGTTTGGGCTTGCATTTTCTTCAATTCAAGGACATTTTGTTGTATTTTTGTCTTCTCAATTTTGCCCGTGTAAAGCGGCACATCCAACTGCAAACCCAACAAACCATACGCCTGTTTATCCCAAATTTTAAACCCAAAACCTTGAAAACCGACATCGAAAGAAGCACCCAATTTTGGCGATTTATAAGCCTCATTCATTTTCTTTTGCAACTCAATAGCCCGTTGCCCGCCTTGAATTTGCGCAAATTCTTCACGTTTTGCTTGCAATTCTGTACTATTTTGCACTAAATACTGAGGGGGTGCATTTTTTTCGGATTTTGGATTAATCATATCATTATCCAAATTTATCTTAGAATCAAGTGGTTTATTCAATAAAAAATTAAAATAAGCGGCGGCATTTTTAGTATTATTTTCCGCTTCAATAATGCTGTTTTCAACCTTAGAAATTTCCATTTTTGCCTTCAAAACCGAGGCATTTGTCGCCACATCATTTTTCACCAATTTTTCATTCACTCTAAGGTTTTCACGCACCAAATTCAAAGCATTTTTATAGATACCCACGGCATGATTGGCTTGCGCATATTGCACGTAAGCGAGCTTAATACTTTTCACCAATTCTCGTTTATACACGTTGATTTTGGCTTGCTCAATGCTGATTAATTCTTTCTTTATTTCACGATTATAGTAAATTTCTTTATTCAAAATGGGATATACAGCATGTACTTTTGTATCGTGAAAATTATTAGGTAAAAAATTAATATTCTGATTTTCTAATTGTCCAAAATTATTCGATTGTGTCAATTTATTCAAGGTACTATAAACAGGATTTAACAAATCGCCAATCGGAAATTGAATGTTTCGACCACCCACCGCCAGCGTATATTGCACTTGAAAATTCACCCGTGGCAGAAAAAGCGTTTTGGCTTCTTCCAAAGCGGCATAGCTGCGTTCAATATCAAATTGTTGTGTTTTTAAACCCGCATTGTTCGTCAATCCGTCTTTGATGTAGGTGTCAAGAATGGTACTTTGTTGAGCATCCAATGAGAGGCCCCTCAGTATTAGGAGTAAAAAAGTGGCAAATCGGATGTTGGATTGGTATAACATATTTTTTAAATTTAAACGCTTATCAATTACTGAACGTTGTTCATATTTGGGTAGAATTAGAAGGTAATACATTTTATTTATGACCCAATTTTTCAAATTTTATAGGTCAAATACAATTGATTTCTGTTGAATAGAAGAATTAGGCAGTTGAACCGTTATTTTTTTACTAAAAATTGATTTAAAATCACTTCCTCCGTATAAGCAATCATTTTTTTCAAATCCATACCATTATACATTTTGAGGCGATTACGTAGGTGTAACGACAACATCCCGTGCGTGGAACTCCAAAACATAAAAGCCAAAGTTTGGGCATTTTCCGATTTCAAAAGATTCTTTTCTAAGGCTTCTTCAATCGTATCCACCAAAAATTTAAAGACACTCAAACCACAAGGCCATTCTTCAATATTGGCTTCTGCGCACATCGGTTCGTTCAAAATGAACATCAAATCGTACAATTCAGGGTTATTGAAAGCAAAATTGATGTACGTTTCGCTAATGCCCCTTAGTCGCTCAATCGGATTTTTAATACCGCTCAATTTCTCATCCCACTCCATCAGTAACTTTTTAAAAGCCCATTCGTGCATAGCGTGGAACAATTCGTGCTTGTCTTTGAAGTACAAATAAATAGTGCCGGGCGCATACTCAATGCGTTGCGCAATACTCCGAAGTGTGAGTTTATCGTAGCCTTCTTTGATATACATTTCAACGGCAGAATCAACGATGAGTTGACGCATTTCAATTTTTTCCCTTTCTCTTCTATTATTTGTCGTGGACATCGTATTTTTTAATTTATGAACAATGCAAATATAATGAACATTGTTCATTAATTGCAAGTTTTTTGCCAAACTTATTTTTTGGTAGCGACAATAATGTGCGTAAGACGTTGATTATCAGATATTTATAAAAATACTGAGGGAGCCTCTTTTGAATTTTGTTCTTAACAGATTTAAAAAATATAATATTTTACAAAGGCAAGTGGGTGGGATAAATGTCAAGAAATTGTGTGAAGTCCTATTGAATTTTGGGATATAGGAAGCTACAACGCCTCGATATGATTTTCGAACCATGTCCGACATTCTTCCAATGTCTTCTCACCCGATGCAACGGATACAACGAAGGCTAATAAATCATCTTGTGGTAAACTACGCTTGATTCTGTATCCGTTTGCCGACAAAAAAAGAAGAGCTGTTTCTAAGCCAGTCCGCTTATTCCCATCCGAAAAAATATGATTACAAATGATATTGTAAAAATAGATAGCTGCTTTATCTCCAATCGTCGGATAAAGTGGCTCGCCAAACATTTCAGCATCAATAATGTCAATGAGGTAGTCTAAGTTGCCTTCGTGAAGAAGATTTGAGGGAGGCAAAAAATTGCCACCATGCGCACGTATGGTATTTTTATTGATGCTGATAACGTTGTTTTTGGATATTTTTTTCATGCTAAGGCTTTAAATACGGCATCATATTCTTTAAAATGTTCTGCAACCCAATAGTCTAATTCATCTTCACTTATACTGGATTTTTCATCTTCAATATCAGCTTTGCTTGAATTGATAGATACAGATTCTTCCAAATCTTTAACAAATACAGAGTTGTTATCCCCATTGACGGAATTTTCCTTTACAATTTCGTCTAAAACATCTTTACAAAGCTCTTTGTCCTTTGAAAGAATTTCCATAATCATCGCTTTAAGCGTATTTCTATCTACAACAGTTCCCATATTAAAATTATTTTTGTGCAAAGTTAATTCCTTTTATGCAATAAACAAAGTGAAGAGATTTATCTAAGTTTTTCACAAAAATTGCGTAAAAAAAATCTAAATTTTTTCAACTTGTCTATACAAGTTAAAAAATAATTTTACCTTTACCACATGACATGGTTACTCAATAAAAAGATAGTCGTGATAGGCGGCACAACGGGCATGGGTCTTTCCGCTGCCTTAGCTTTCGTGCGTGAGGGCGCACAAGTCATCGTCGTCGGGCGTGACCCCGAAAGCTGCAAAAAGGCAGAATTACTACTAAAATCCAACGGAAAAGCCTTAAATGGCGATGCAATCTACGAAAAAACAGCCCAGCAAGCCATAGATTTATGTATAAATATGTATGGCGATTTCAACGGATTATACCACGTAGCGGGCGGCAGCGGACGCAAATATGGCGATGGCCCACTCCACGAATTGACCCTCGAAGGGTGGAATAAAACCTTTGAGTTAAATCTCACTTCCCTCATGTTGTCTAATCAAGCTGCCGTAAAAACGTTTTTAAGCCGTAATATTTGGAATCCCGATGCAAGCGGGACTGAGGGGGTCGTTTTGAACATGGGTTCGGTACTCGGAAGCGCACCTTCTACGACTTATTTCACGACTCACGCATACGCTGCATCAAAATCAGCGGTGACAGGTTTTATAAAAGCCACGGCAGCCTATTATGCTAAAAATAACATCCGCATCAATGGTTTATACCCCGCTTTGGTCGAAACGCCAATGGCACAACGGGCAGCACAAGACGATAAGATAATGGATTTCATCAAAACAAAACAACCACTTGACGGTGGTCGCATTGGCGCACCCGAAGATTTAGATGGTGCAGCCGTTTATTTTATGTCAGATTATGCTAAATTTACCACGGGTCAAATCCTCATGGTTGACGGCGGTTGGACGATTAGCGAAGGGCAAATAGTTTAAATTAATGATGAGTTATGAATGATAAATGATGAATAATTTTAATGATGAGCTATGAATGATAAATGATGAATAATTTTAATGATGAAGTATGAATGATAAATGATGAATCGAGCAATGTTTTTTGCATCGTTCTAATAGCGAATATGAAACTCATTTTTTTTTATTATTTCAATCAAAAATGACATGTATAAAATTATTTTGTTTTATAAAATATTAATTATCAATAACTTAAAACGTTTTCTGAAAATTCATCATTCATCATTCATACTTCATCATTAAAATTATTCATCATTCATAACTCATCATTAAAAAAATAATGTCTAACTACACAATCGGCATTGATTTAGGCGGCACCCGCATCAAAGGCATTTTGGTCAATGAAAAAGGCGAAATAATCGAACAATCGTACCAACCAACCAACGACGAAACGGGGGAGTGGAAGGAAGGGATTAAACGAGCCGTCGAAGATTTGAAAAGCAAAAGCCCTGCACCCATTCAAAGCGTTGGACTGTCTGCCCCCGGTTTGCCGAATGAACATAACACGGCAATTGCCTATTTACCAAACCGATTAGAAGGACTTGCAGGTTTTGAATGGAGCGCATATTTGGGCGAAAAAACCTACGTTTTGAATGATGCACATGCCGCAGTCATGGCAGAAATTGGTTTCGGCGTTGCCAAAGGCAAAAAAAATGTTGTATTGATAACGTTAGGTACAGGCTTGGGCGGCGGCATCGTCATAAATGGACAATTATATCAAGGTTTAAATCAAAAAGCGGGGCATATTGGACACACAAGCGTGGATGCGACGGACGGCAGCACCTCAATTCTCGGAATGCCGGGGAGTATTGAAGAAGCGATTGGCAATTATTCCATCGAAAAA
>JAYTMW010000877.1:0-6206 GCA_043728105.1 Saprospiraceae bacterium
ACATCTATCTTCTTTTCGAAAACATCACATCTCACACGTAATATATGTGATGTTTTTGAAAAGAAGATAGATGGCATTAGTGGGTTTGCTTGACCCACCGATTGAAATCGGTGGTTTCAAGATGATAGATGTTTCATAGCATTGGTTTAATTGACCTATCTTTACGGAGGTGAAAAACAAAAATGAGTAAGTTAACTCCATTTTTTTACGTAATTTATTGAAAATCAACACTTTAACCAACACAAAACGCATAATACAATACACACAAACACTTATTTTTATAAATCACCCAAAAAAGTTTGGCTAATTTTAGGAAAAAGCCTACTTTTGCGCTCGCTTTTAAAAAGATTCAATCTTTGAGGGCTAAAAATAATCAATTCGTCAGAAAATAAAATTTCGATACAATGAAAAGAACATTCCAACCGTCTCGTAGAAAACGTGCCAACAAACATGGCTTCCGTCATCGTATGGAGACTAAAAACGGTCGCAAAATTATTGGTCGCCGTCGTGCACAAGGTCGCTGGAAATTATCAACAAGCGACGAAAAACGCTTGAAATAATGTACGATGTACGATGTATGATGTCCGAGAACAAATATTTTCAGAATCATACATCGTGCATTAAACAGCGTACTTTACATGAAATTCACACGCGAAGAACGCCTAAAAAGCTCCAAAATCATCACCACGCTCTTCAAAGGAGCGAATTCTTTTAGTTGCTATCCTTTGAGATTGGTTTGGCAAGAAGTTAATCGAGCCGAGCTACCCCTCAGTATTCAAAGCAATTCCCCTATCCTTTTCGCTCTTTCCGTTCCAAAAAAGACTTTCAAACGTGCTGTTGACCGCAACGTTTTGCGTCGTCGTATCCGTGAATCTTATCGTTTAAACAAAGAAAAATTATATAACTTATTGAAAAACAATGAGTTATACGCTGATAAGCAATTTGCCTTCATGGTGCTTTACACTGGGAAGGAGGAATTTTCTTTTGTCGAAATTGATAAAGGTATCAAAAAAATGATTTATAAATTTGAGAAGGAATTGCAAGCTACGATTAGGAAGTAACGCATTTCGGGCTACGAATTTTGCGAATTTACGAATTTACGAATTTTGGAGTGGACGAAGTAATAAATTTGAACTACGAATTTTGCGAATTTGCGAATTTACGAATTTTAGGGTGGACATTTTTAATATTTGATAACAGCAATTTGCAAATTTAGACGTTATTGTACGAAAAATATTATCCATTATACACTATCCGTTATCCACTAAATTATGCGTCTTTTTTTACTTTGCCTTTTGCTCACGATTACCACTTTTGCTTTTTCTCAAAAAGTATTAAGACTCGATACGAAATCGACAGCTTCCAAGATGTCATTTTACGTGGGTCAAACCATTACTTTCAAGCTCGATGATGTCAAAAACAATGATATTTGGTTCATTGAACCCATTGTTGACTTTGACGTTGAGCGTGGCATCATTCAATTTGGAACGTGGCAAGTGCATTTTAAAGACATTATTGCCATCAGAAATCCAAATTCCAATCGTTTTGGCAAAACCATATCTACAACTTTGAAGACATTTGGCTTAGGTTTGATTGTTTTTGGCGGCATCGGCAGCTTGACAAAAGACTGTCCGAACTGTAAAGAATCGGTCATTTTGGGCGTTGCTTTGAGTGCAGTGGGCTGGATTTTGGATTGGATAATTCCGACCCGTGTGTATCGGTTGGGTAAGAAAAACAAGTTGCGTTTATTGGATTTGACGATAAAAAAAGAGGATGTGAAGCGGGTTTAAGTTGTACGATGTACGAAAAAAGACATAGTAATGAGTAAAAGCAGCGTAGTAAAATTAAAGTTTTTTTTGCAACACATAGGCACATAGGACACATAGTATTATATATAAAGCCTTTATAATAAACACTTTATGTAGGTCTATGTGTCCTATGTGCCTATGTGTTTTAAAAAAAAATGACCTATTTATTATTATTCTTTACTCGTTTTACGAGAAATTCTACATTCGTCGTTTCAAAAAGCCTGTATGTAGATTTTTTTTTATACCCCTCAGTATTTTCCCTTATTTGTGTAAAATTAAATTTAAAAAACAATCAAAATGAAGCATAACCTAACAGCACTCGCCGTTCTCTTTCTCCTTTTTTTTAGTGTAAAAACACACGCCCAACTAACAGGTTTGGTCACGGATAACAAAGGCGAACCACTGCCTTTTGCCAATGTTTACATCGAGGGTTCTACCCGTGGAACATCCGCAAATACTGAGGGGGTCTATACCTTAGACCTCGAAAATGGGAGCTATCGCATTGTGTATCAATCAATTGGATATAAGAAAAAAATTGAATCCATAGAAATTAAAGGAAAAACGGTCTTGAATATTCAATTGGAATCATCTGATATTCAGTTGTCCGAATTTGTTGTCAAATCGAATGCGGAAGACCCTGCCTACCCTATCATTCGCAAGGCTATGGAAAATCGGGTTTTCTTCCGCGACCAAGTGAAAAGCTACTCGGCGGATGTGTATATCAAAGGCGTTCAGAAGATTTATGATGCCCCCAAGAAGTTTATGGGGCGTGATTTGGGTGATATGGGCGGCTCGATTGATACGCTCACACGGTCAGGTATTTTGTATCTTTCAGAAACGATTTCAAAACTCAACGTGGACGGTAGCAGCGTGAAAGAAGAACTCACATCGGCAAAAGTGAGTGGTAGAGACAATGGTTTTGGCTTCAACAGAGCCACGCTTTTTGATTTTAGTTTTTATACTAATACGATGACATTGACCCGTGAATTGTTGTCTCCAATCGGTGATAATGCTTTTTTTTACTACAAATATCGTCTCGTCGGCACGCTCAAAGATAAGCGAGGCAATGACGTGTATAAAATAGAAGTATTACCCAAGCGAGACGAAGACCCAACGTGGAAAGGACTCATCTATATTGTTGATAATCAATGGAATATATCTGCAACAGATTTATATATAACGGGCAAAAGTGCCAAACAATCGGTATTGGATACGCTTTGGTTACGGCAATCTTTTCTGCCCGTGGATAAGGTTTGGCGGCTTTTTTCGCAACAAGTTGCGTTTAAATTTGCCATTTTTTCGATAAAGATAAAAGGTCAATTCGACGGAGTTTATTCCAATTATAACTTGGCCCCTCAGTATCCGAAGGGTTATTTTAGCAATGAAATTTTTAAAGCCACGAAACAAGCCGACGATAAAAATTTGAGTAAATGGGACTCCATTCGACCCATTCCGCTTACTTTGGAAGAGCGCACTGACTACATCAAAAAAGACTCAATACAAGTGATTCGGACTTCAAAACCTTATCTGGATTCGGTGTCGAGGGTGCGTAATAAGTTCACTTTTTCAAACATTCTTTTTGGCTATTCGCACAGTAATCTTTGGGAACGAAAAACCATAAGCATCGGCTCACCTTTAACGACTTTTGCGTTTAACCCCATTCAAGGCGGCAATATTTCTTTGGATATGGGCTATCAAAAACGGTTTGGACAAGACCGAAGCGTATTTAGTGGCTCGATGAACGTGACCCCCTCAGTATCTTACGGTTTTGCGGAGAAAAAGCTAAGGGCGAGTAGTGGTTTTAGTTATCTTTTTGATAGAATAAAATATAAACAATTGGATATTGAAGTTGGGCAAAAAGTAGCGCAATTCAATGAACAGAACCCTGTTTCAAAGACTTTTGCGGAGATTTATGCGCTTTATGGGAAGCAGCATTACAATAAAATGTATGATAAATTGGCAGCAAAAGTCAGTTATTCACAAGAAATCGTGAATGGATTGACAGGAAATGTGGGTTTTGAAGCGGCTCGTCGTACACCGCTTGTTGTCAATTCGCAGTACAGTTTCAAGAAAGAAGATGAGACTTATCCGAGCAATTTGCCCGACCCTTTGTTGTCCACGGGTTGGAAACAACACGATGCAGCCGTAGCAACAATTGGGCTTTCTTGGACACCTGCACAGAAGTATTTGAGTTATCCAAATTTTAAAAATATTGAAGGCTCAAAGTATCCTACGTTTAGTGTGCGCTATCAAAAAGGCTTTGGCGATAGTGAATTTGATAAAATCAGGCTAAGGATTGAGAAAGATGCGTTTCAATTTGGCTTAATTGGTTATTCGGAAGTAAAGGTTGAATATGGTTCATTTTTGAATAAAAAAAATGTACAATTCATTGATAATCATCACTTTAACGGCAATGAAATGATAGTGGGCAACCCTTCGGATTACATGAATAGCTTTTTGCAATTGCCTTACTACGCTTATTCTACGACCGACGATTACTTTATGGCACATTGGCAACACAATTTTGAAGGCTTCATTTTTGATAAAATCCCTTTGATTAGCAAATTGGGTTTGAAGGAAGTTGTTAGAGTTGCCTATCTTAATACAAAGGGTTTGGGTAACTACGCCGAGGTGGGTTTCGGTATTGATAATATTGGTTGGGGCTTGTTTCGCTTCTTCCGTTTTGATGTGAATTGGCAGTATAAAAATAGCAAATTTGAGACTAAGCCTGGGGTGATGATTGGGGTTAAGATAAGTTTGTAAGTATTTTTTTGTGAAAATACTGAGGGGTAGCTTACAAGCAAAACACAATAGTTGAGCTAAATTAGTTTAGATTATTTTGTTGGTTAAAAAAAGCTGAATTAACTTCTTTGCACACAGTTAATTTCACATTTTTTTAACCGACAAAATAATTTTAAAGCTCACTCACAATTATAGAGCCTATATTTTTATTTTGTGTAAAAACAGAATGTAATAAATAAACACAAAGGTAAGTTCGCCGCTTTGCACCTACGATTTTGCGACTTTCCCACCCACAAGGCTGTCCGTTAATGCCTTGAATTTATCGTAACTGCCTTCGGATAACAGTTGGGCTTGTTGCGCCCATGTACTTGGGTCGTTGAGGCGAAAACGAGGTCCAGCTTTTTCTAAAATACCTTTCAAATTATCTATGTTGACTTCAGAAAGCTGATGCCAATTTTCGATTCCCGCTTCCTTTAATATCATTTCAATTTTAGGCCCAATGCCTTCAATGACTTTCAAATCCTCGGATGAATTGTAAATAGGGTGGGGTTGAACTGAGGGTGTTGAGTCTTTTTTATCGGAATCTTTTTCTACTGAAACAGTTACAGATGGTTGATTATCAAGCGTTTGCGTATTTTTCGAGACTAATTTTTCTGGATTTTCATCACTCACAGAACGAGAACGAATGCGTTGGGTAGCATCAATTTCGCCGTTCCCATTTTCGTTAAGGAACTTCACGGGTGGTTCTGTTGTGGGTTGAGGTTCTATTTTCACGGGTTCACCCACACGACTGGATTTGGCGGGTGTTTTTGAGCTCAGTTCAGTTTTGAGTCTTTCATTTTCGGCAAGCAAATCTTGTAATTTATTTTTAGTAATTGCCAAAGTTTCTTTAAAACTGTCTAATTCAGTTGACTGCGAAACAGTGGTTACGGTTGTGTCTTCTTTAAGTTTGGTGTACTCTACTAAAAGGCGTTCTAACCGAGCGTTAGTGGCAGAGAGGTTACCCGCTTGTGCCATTGTATCGTTGCTCAATTTTCTATTTTCTTCTTCACTATGATAAAGTTTTTTCTTCATTTCATCCACTTCGGCTTGTGGCGTGGCGCTGGATAGCTGTTTTTGAAGCATATCTTTATCTTCTTTCAAAGCGGAGATTTCATTTTTGTACATTGTTTGGTCGCTTTCCCAACTTTTTTTTACTTTACTATAAACAAAGTCAGCGATAAGATAACCGCACAATCCGACGGCTATTAAAGCCAAACCGAAGATGGAATTGTCCACAAAAGCATTTTTTGAAAATGCCCATATCAAAACGGCGATGACTAATGCTAAAATTACCCATAAAATTACTCTCATATTTGTAGTATTTATTTTCAATTCTTTTTTATTCAGAATGTATAAAGGTATGACTTTCAACCTTATTGCAATAAAAAAAAGGGAATTTTTTTAATCGGAGATAGCCAGAAACGAAAAAATCCGTTCCGAGTTTAACTTCGGAACGGATTTTTGTCTTGCTTAACCGTGAGACTGAGGGGATGACCCCTCAGTATCCGGCAGCAAATACGCTTTTAAACCTTTATCGCAATCTCATGAAGAATTGCCAAACTTTGAATCGGTGTTTGGGATGCAAATCTTGATTTTTAAAAAAATCTAAGATTT
>JAYTMW010000878.1:0-2731 GCA_043728105.1 Saprospiraceae bacterium
TTGATTTTGCGACCCGTGAAACCAAATCGGAATTGACTCGTTTGGATATTTTTAGAATAGGCACATCGGGTAGTTTGCAAACTGATATTCCCGTGGATAGCCTTTTGGTTTCCACAATGGCCATTGGTTTTGATAATCTGATGCACTTTTACGATGCCGCACCCACGGGCAACGAATTGACTTTGAGCGACGACATGATGGATTATTTGGAACGCAATTGCAGTGATTTATTATTCGTACCTTACGTTTTTGAAGGACATAAAGAAATGTTGCAACTGTTTGATAATGAAGCGTTTATAAAAGGCGTGACCGTCACTGCGCCTGGTTTTTATGCGCCACAAGGCAGAATACTGAGGGGTAAGGTTTCGGAGACAAAATTGTTGTTAAATTTGACAAAATTTAGAACAAAACACTATTTTTTGAGTAATATGGAAATGGAAACGGCGGGTATTTATGGCATGGCGAGACTTTTGGGTCATAGAGCCGTCTCATTGTCAGCCATCTTAGCCAATCGAGTGGATAATACTTTTAGCCAACAACCTCAAAAAACGGTTGATGATTTAATTGAAAAGGCTTTAAATGTAATTGCATCGTAATATATGCGTTGATTTTTTAAATAATAACAGAATTTATACAATTACACTAAAATTCATAACTAATTGATTTTCAATTATTTATACTTTAAACTCAAATTTTATACTTATAAAAATAAATTTTTTTTCAAAAAAATTAAAAAAAATTTGACTGAACATTTTGAATTTTTGTGAGGTGTTATAAATTTGAGCCAAGATTCATAAATTTATTTTTTCAGAACGATAGTTTTTAGAATGAAACGATGATAAATTATGCCGTTTAGGTGAATTATTTTTTTGAATGAAGGATTGTATTTTTACAAGAATATAAAGTGATATTGTTAAAAAAATAGAATTATTCATTCGTAAAAAGAATCATATAAACGGTGTAATTTATTATCGTTTCATTCTTTATATTTCAAATTCCAAAATTTCATGGCTAAGAAGCAGTCAAAACCAAAAGTTGTAAAAGACTTTGATAAGTTACCTAAAGACATACAAGCCGCAATCAAAGCGGAGTATCCGAATGGCTTTTCACACAAGCTCATTAATTACACAACCCCAAAAGGTGAAAAAGTGTTGGCATTGCCTTTTGATGGCGATGAGTTCGATTATCTTGTCCGTGTCACCATTATGGAGTCACGCAACGTTGTGCGTGGTGCTGCTGGTGGTGATGATGATGATTTAGATGAAGACACAAAACCAGTTAGAGAAGATTTGAGCTTAGACCTTGATGGTCTTGACCTCGAAGGATTGAAGGACGAGGACGATGTGAGTGCCGACGATGACGATGAGGAAGATTACAAGCCTCGCTCTCGCCGCCGCCGTGACGATGACGACGACGATGATGATGATTATTAATTAGTGGGTAGTTGATAACGGATAGTTGATAGTTTTTCGTAACTTGCTGATAATGAGTAAGTTATAGAATGTAAAAAAACCGAATGACTCTTGTGGTCATTCGGTTTTGTTGTTTACAAAAGTTTTTTTTAAGCAAAAAAAGGTCAAAATACTGAGGGGGTCGTCAAATCGAGCATTAAAAGTGATTTATTCAAAATAAGGATTTTTTTTTAAGAGAAACGAAGATAGTAGCTCCGCTAATGCCTAAGCCTTTCGAATAATGAAAGAAACGAGCAATCAAGCATTTGCGGAGCTACTATCTTCGTTTTTCTTAAAAAAAAATTACCCTCACAATTTAATGTCCCATTTTTTTTAAAACTTTTATTTTTTAATTTTTAATTCTTAATTGCCTAAAATTGCCCCGCAATATTCCGCTTAATACTCCTTGCATTGATGAAAAGAATGAACCCAAAGACCACCAAACCCATCAAACAAACTACCCAATGATAAAACGTATGGAGTTCAAAACCATTGTGATTGACCCACGCCAAAATAGCCCATCGAACCACTATCAAAGCCACTACCACGACCGCAAAAACACTCACCAAAATTCGGAAAAGGGCCCCCCTCAGTATTTCATTGATTTGAGCCGATTTATAACCAATTTGGAGCAACAATTTAATGTCACTCGATGACTTTGAAATGATGAGTTGATAATTTAAAATGAATACCACAATGGATAAAACCAACATCAAAACACCGATGACCGAAAGGATGAACAAACTGATATTGAGCATCAGAGCCAAACGCCCGCCCGTGAGTCGCCCAATGCTGATTTCATAGCCTTTTTCTTTCAAAAAAGTGGATAATTGCTTGTTATATGGGTCATTTACCTTCAAAAGTAGGCGTGATGCGCCCTGATCGGGCTGGTCGCCAAAGTTGGTATTTGACCATTTCATGAACGAGGGCGGCACTAAAATCGAGTTGATGCGCTCGCTAAAACCAATGATGCGACCCGTGAAAGTTTGCTCTCGACCATTGCCTCGAAGGGTAATATCAACCGTTACTTGCCGAATGGTGGAGGGCGTAAATTGCGGCAAACCTTGACTCAAAGCGAAGCCGAAATTGTAGAGCGCAAGGTAGTCTTTTGACATAATAATTGGCACTTCGCCTTGCCCTTCAAACCACCGAAACATGGGGTCTTGCACATCAATAAAAGACTCTGGAACGGACTCAAAAAACAATTCGGTATAAAAATTTATCATCCGACTCGATGCACTTGCCTTGAATCGGTTGGCTACAAAAGGCGTAACCTGTTG
>JAYTMW010000879.1:0-3417 GCA_043728105.1 Saprospiraceae bacterium
CTCACCGCAGCGATTTTGGTTGCTGCCTCACCGAGCATGGTGAAAATTAACTCCAAATCGGTCATGTGATCCCGTAAATTCTGTTTGTCTAAACCTTTATATGCCTTATATTCGGTCGGATTCATGCCAAATGTTCCTTTTGATATTTCGGCTGTCAAGATTGAATACTCTTGCCCTTCTTTGACTCCCCTACTCTTCCACGAATCCGTTAACTCTTTTCTGATACCTATACTTTTCAAACGGGATTCTATCCACTCATCAGAATAGCCTTTCGCTCGATATATTTCTTTCAAACGGTCGAATCCTAATTCTGGATTTTCGGTTTCATCCAACGTGCGTTTGCCTTGTTCTGCCAACCACAATTTTAGCGGTTCAGCTTTGGGCGAAGGCACAGACATCACGATGCGCAAGACCCCCTCAGTGTTGGTTGCGTCTGTCTTGTACATTTTGCCGTCTTTGGCTTGCATTTTCAGTTGTAACCAAAACGGTTGCAACTGACTTTCACGGGTGAGATTTCTTTTAACTTTAGTCCAATATTGTCTTGGCGAGTCGGTGTCAGCCAAAAATTCAATCGTATCAATAATGGCAAAATACCATTGCTCATTGTGCCAAATTTTTCTGATTTCTTTCCCCTCAAAAGGCATGGGTGAATTTTCCATAATTATCGCAATTTACAGGATTTTATTAGCTAAAACCTACAATGAGTAATTTTTACTTAATTTTTAAACATTTTTCACTCATTTTTCACTCATTTTCTACATAATTTTCACTCAAACTTATATTTAGGCTCAACACGAATAATTTCATTTTTAACCGTATCAATTTCTGTGTTGAAATGGGCGTGTATTTTTTCAAAATGTTCTGGGCATTGAATCAAGATTTCACGCATCACTAAACTGCGCAAATACTCATCTTTTCTAAAGTCATCCAACGTCTTTCCCTCAATCTTTCTATCACCCATACTTCTAAAAAGTGCTTTTATCTTCTCAATAACCGTCTCCGTCACAGAAGGATCTGCTTGGGTAATTTCTCGAATCGTATCATTTACCTGTTGAGCATATTTTTCTAAAAGCTGGGTATATTTTTCAGTAAGCGACTGTAATCGGAGCTTTCTATCTTTTTCTGCCAATATTTTTTTCTGTTTTTGCTCCTCTTGAATTTGTTCAGGCGATTTATAGCCCTTGAACAACGCATCCAAAAAGACACCCGCAGGATTATTGACCTTCCCCGTTTTTATCCTCATTTTGGTAAATTCAATCGCCGTTTCAATGTCATTTGAGGTTTTACCCGCTATGCGCTTCTGCAATTCCTCTTTTTGCACGCCCCACCATTCATTCAAACGGTCGAAATATTGCTTTATGAGGTCAGTTTTCGAGTCTTCTGGGGCAACTAACTGCGTTGTCGGTTCCACATCTGGAGTATCCAATAAAAGTGGTTTAAGCGGCACTTTCTTTTTATGAATGCTGAATTTTAAGGACACAATCTTTTTGCCTTGCTTAATTTTCTCGGGTTCGCCCACCTCTAAATCAGAATGAAGGTTAATATCTCTCAATGCGGGTATGATAAACCACTTATAAAAATCCGCAAAAAGGGTGTATTCGGTTTCCATTTCGAGGATGTGCTTCATGTAATCAATATCCATAGTCCGCACCCCTAAAAATTCATATTGCTTCAAAAGTTCGTATAAACGCAAGGCAGATGTCCCCAATTTGGCAACACTTTGAATATTGTAAGCCGTAAAATTTTGTTGCAATTGAAGTAAAAGTGGCTTCATTTCGGGTTCAACCGTAATGTCGATGTATTCTTGTTGCTCTACCCCATCGCCTTTTTGACCTTCTTTGAGATAATTCACGGAGCGAATGATGTGATAAGCGGTCTCACGTTCAAACCCATTGTCAGAAGAAGTAATATAAAACTTCTTTTCCATGAGGCTCTTTGCCGCTTCCCGAAGCAACGCATACGATTGGTTGGATTTTAGTCCAAAAATTTTGATAATATCCCTGTACCAAATGCGGTAAGTGCTAAAATCAATGTCTTCTTTTCGGATGTTAGCCAGCACAGACAAGAACATGCGAGATTCCCACACGTCAAACTTGTAACGGGCCTCAATCAATTGATTCGATTTCTTAATAATTTTGAAATCGTTATTTAGCGGTTGCTTTTTCTTCACAAAAGCGTGGGTTTAAATATGAGGAAAATGGGACTGAATATAGGAATAATAAGAGTTGTTGCGCAATATTATGAGTAAATTGGGAAGAATTATAAAAAAGAGGAGGGTTTTAAGTCTTATTATGAGTAAATTGGGAATAAATAAGGTTATTATGAGTAAATTGGGAGAATAAAAATAAAGTATTCCCAATTTACTCCATAGATAGTCCCAATTTACTCATAATATTTCCCAATTTACTCCACACAACTTCCCAATTTACTGCATGGTTTTTCCCAATTTACTCCACATATACATTCATAACTCTTTGATTATCAATAGATTACGGTAGGGGAAAACAATAAAAAGAAAAAATTAAATAAAACAACAACAATGATGAATGTTGTTTTATTTAAAAATGAGTAAAAATTGTATAAAGAACACATAATTTTTACTCATTTTTAGCAATAACTCGTTTTTGCTTTTTATTTATTCCTCTCCTAAATCTTTGCGAACAAGCCCCGTTAAATAATTTTTTATCGAATAGCCCTTTATTTTTACTTTATTTTCCATCAAATCGAATAAGTAAATGGGCATATCGAAATTGACTCTCTTTGTATTGCCTTTGCCTTCAACACTCCGCATTTGAGTCAATATTTTCTCGGCGAAGGCTTCCGCATTTTGAACTTCGGGTATGATAATTGGCTCGGTTGCCGCAATTTGCTTTTTGGGTATAATCTTTAATTCCTTTTTCATTATTCTTTTTCTTTAAACTCATTATTAAAATTTGATTCTGTAACTGGAGTGTTTTGTTAAATTATGCTGAAAATATGATGCCTTTGGCTTCATCAAGCTGCATGCATGACTGAGGGGGTAACTTTTCGATGTTGAATGAGTAAAAATTATGTATAAATTACATAATTTTTACTCATTTTGGTTTGAAATTTACTAAACACTGTGAAATTCTGAAGGGTTTTAATCTTCGCACTTCACACACACTGTTTTAAAATACGCACAAAAGGTGTACTAAGAAAAGGACTAAATCAACCCGAAGAAAAGAACCCTCATGCACGCCTTTTGTGCGCAGCACAAAACAGTGTGTGTGTAAAGTGCCAAAGTAGAATTAGTAACAAGTAATGTTTCCAAGTTGATTTTTTTTAACACATAGGCACATAAGACACATAGTATTATGTATAAACTCCTAATAATCAACACTTTATATAACTTTAAACGGTTTTCTTATAAAAAACTTTTAGGTGCAGCGCACCGTA
>JAYTMW010000880.1:0-4902 GCA_043728105.1 Saprospiraceae bacterium
AAAAAAACAAAAGGATGCCGCTGCATCGGGGCGAATTTAGACTTTTGGGGTTTTAAGACAAATGATAAACACAAAATCACAACCTTCAGGAAGATAAACTCCTTTTCGGTCTTGTAAACGGTTCCGTTCAACTGGAGTTTATCTCATTGACAATATTTTTTTATGGGTATTCGATGATTGCAGTTTATTTTTGGCTTTTCGAGGTCGAGGAAAGGCTGGGTTTTAGCTGTAGTCCCTTTTTCTGTGTGTCCGTTTCTTTTTTTATTGTCGAGTATTGTGCGTTGGATTTGTAGCTCTTTTGCATTTTTTAGCGTTGGTTTGAGTGTTGGCAAAAAATGTAAATGTGCTACCAAATGCGTTGGCTTATTTTTATTTAATCATTTATTCTGCCATTGGTTTTATCATACTTTCTATAAATTCAATTTCCTCTTTTTCTAGTTTGTATTTAGCATATAATTGTTTGTCAATTTCTTGTGTCGATTTACTCCAATCAATATCAGAATCTTTTGTAAAATTCAGTATTGGAATAAATTTATATGTTTTTGAAGTTGCATCTTGACTTGCTTTATATGATTGGAATAGAACCTTTAATACTATGATATTTTTCGGTTTGATGCCATTTTCCGTTTTCGTCTTGATAAATAATTCCTTGTTTTTCTAAAGTTTCAATCGCCAAATTTGTTGCGTCTTCAAAATTTTCGATTTCATCTAGCCAGTTTCTTAAAATCAAATCTGATTTACGATACAAATAGAAAATATATTTATTCCAATCTGAAATTACTTCTTCTTTTTCAATCAAAACATCAACCCAAGCTTTTATTTTTCCTTTTTGAATTAAAACTGAGTCTTTTTCGTATCGAATTGCTTTCATTATTTCATTGGTTTAATCATACTTTCAACAAACTCAATTTCATCTTTAGTCAATTTATATTTTGCATATAATTGCTGGTCAATTTCAGAGATTGATTTTGTCCAATCAATTGTCGATTTTTTTGAAAAATCTTGAAGGGGTACATATTTCCATACATCTTTATTATTGTCTTGAGTTACTTTCAATACTCCCAACATTATACGGACAAACTTTGTCTTAATATATTTTAAACAAGATTCTGATTCTTCAATTGTATTAAATGTTCCTATACTAATGAATGATTGAGTGTATCCAGTTCCTATATTTCCAATTACAGGTTCGCCTATTAAGGCAGTCGGTACAACCTCACCTAAAGCTCCTGAACCATTGCTTTTAGGAAGTAATACTTTGAACTTATTTGTGTTTTTTTGATCTTCAATATATTTAGGAGAAATATAGCGATAAGTTCTATTGTTTTTAATTAAACCAAAAATGCAAATATCATTTTTACTTTTGGGTTCTACTGTGAATATTGATAACTGTTCAAAAATTGAAGTTGTTAATCGTTTCTCTCTTCCGTCACTACCAATAATATTTTTAAAAGTTGGATAGTCTTTATAAAGAGTCTCTAAATCAAATTTATTTTGAGTGTATATATTACTGTCTATTGACTCAAAGTCTTTTACTTTAATTACATTCTGTAGAATAGAATTAATTTCTTTAAACTTTGAAAAAACTCCAATTTTTTCAAAACTTTGTTTTTTGTCTCTTAAAGTAATAGTTATTCCACCCATTAAGTTGACTTCAGGAAAAGCATCACTACTTTTACTGAAATAAGATTGGACTTTTAAATGTTTGTCATCTAACATCTTCCTATTCCATTGATTTGGTGTTTTACCTGCATTGAAAAGAAATCTACCAGGTGTAACAAGCACTACTTTTTCACTTAAATGGTACGCCATATCCATAAAAAGATGGTAAATTGGATTATCGCTTGTTCCTTCTTTTCTATCTTGATAAGGCGGATTGCCTACAATTACATTGAACTTCATTTTCTTGTTGTTTATTTTAATGATTTGATCTTTAACCAAATTATTATCTTTGATTAAATCTAAGGATGTATAATTATGTTCAATTAGGTTTACATCTAATTCGAGCAGTCTGTAAACTTTTCTCGTGAATTCATATGTAAGTTTAGAGGTCGGTATTGAATAAAAATTACTTGCTGTTTTTTTGCCAAATTTTTTATAAACTGCATAAACAAATTCACCTTGTTTAGAAGCTATATCTAATAATAATGTTGAATCTGAAATAGTATTGTCAGGCAAAGAATTAATCATCAATTCTGTTATGTTTTCAGGAGTAACTACTTCCCATTCAGAAAGGCGACCGAATTTATTAAGGGCATTACTGGCTCTTTCAATTGGAGAAATAGCGGTGTCGTTTGCTAATGAATTGATGTTGTGGATTTTGTAATCTAATTCGCTTAAAATAAATGGGTTAAGATGTTTTTGAAATAATGCAAGAATTTCTTTATCAAGATTCAAATTAGAAATAATTCGTAAATTATCAGAATTGCTCTTAATTTGATTAATTATTTCTTGTAAAGATTTAACTCTCGAATCGGTTAAAAAAGCAAAGAATAAAATCCGAGCATAATACATAGCAAATTGACCTTTATAGTCGTTTATTGCTTCGTCTTCTTTTGTACTGGATTTTGTAGTTCCTTCATTTTCGTCCTCATCATCTTCCTTTTTATCATTAATATCAAGTTCATCACCTTCGCCTTCTGTTGCTTTAATTTCAATGCCTTGGCGAGAACCAATTTTACCTTGCCTTTCAATTTCTGCTTTGATTGCCTCAATATTTAGCAAAGTATAATCTATTGAAATAGTTGTAGCCTCATCAAATACGCTTCTGCTACTTGAATATTTACGAACAGCATCTAAAATATCAGCTGGCTGTATTTTTACAATTTTGTTGTTGTTTAAAACTACAATTGGAGATACTTCAAGTTCTCTTTTAATTCTATCTTCTAATTTGCTATTGCCGTTTGATTCCGTATTTACATTATAAATCTGTGATTTGTGTTCCTGCATTTGGAACATTCTATTTGGATTAAAATCAACCAATAAAGTTTGTGGTTTCATATTGAACTTAACCACATCGCCACTAGGCTCTTTAAATACTTTGATGTATTGATTTTGTAAACGAAAAATAGCTTGGTCGTATTCTTGTGGAGAAGATGTATCTTTTAGGTAAAGCATTGTGTCCCATTCGTGAACTGTGCTACCTGTAAGCATTCTGTTTACTGTTAAAGTGATTGTTTTCACATTCTCACTTTCACATTTTTTGATTTTGGTTTGAACAGATTGTGTGTCTTTAAATTTTTTTTCGTTATCAACTCCAGAGATATTTATGATTTCGTAATTGCTAAGATGTTTAAAATCTCGGTTTTTGATTAACTCTTCCAAAGCGTCACAAGATGCTCTGTAAGGCAATACACAAACAATGTGACGGCACATTTTACCCTCTTTTATTTTATCGTAATCTAGGAAACTTAATAAATTGACATCTTCTTCTGAACCATCAATTACTTTTAGTAAGTCAAGAATTTCTTGTTCGTACTTGAATTTTTTGTGAAGATTATTAGCTTGGTCTTTAGTTATTGATTGTGGTTTGAAAAGTTCTGAAAAAGCATAGGTTACACCTTTCTTTTTCATTTCTTCCATTTTCTTACGTGAGGATTCATTCGGGTTAAATGCGAATCGAATCATTTGGGGAAAACCATAATATGGGTTATCCCATTCTTTAATTTCGTCTTTATTTAGATTTTCTAAATCCCATTGTTCTTGGTCTTCTGCAATGTTTGTGAATTGATAGAATGCAATAATATCATCATTTGTGAACTCACTATTCATCAAAATACGATAAGGAGTTCCAGAAAGATGAATGCGAATTTTCGCATTAAAAACTTTATTGGTAATTTCTAAATCGTCTAAAGTATTGTCATTGAGTTTTAATTCGCTTTTAATCTCTTTAGCACTTAAATTTTCCTCTTTTAAGACTTTTCCATATTCAGTTGCTCTTGCTCCAAAATGTGTTTCGTCAATAAGTAATAAGTCAATTTGATTTTCAAATATTTCTTTATGCTTTAATTTTATTTCGTCTCCTTGCAAGTCTTGTAAGGTTAGAAACAAAACAATTTTTTCATTTGCTTTTTGTTTTTCGTCTAGGATTAATTCATTTCTAAGCAAATCATCACTTTCTAAAAAACAATAACCATCAAATTTGATATGGCTTTGAACTGTTCTTTTCCATTCTCCTTTTACATCAGCTTTTGCAGAAACTACTACCACCAGTTTAGCGTCAATTTCAACGGCACAACTCATTGAAGTAAAAGATTTGCCAAAACGCATAACTGCATACATCAACAAATTGGTTCTGCCTTTATTGATTGCATTGCGAAAATTGTCTACTGTTTTTTGTTGATTAGGGCGTAATGGATAATCTTCAGTTCTTGTATATGTATGTGTGATAGGGATATGACTTTCATCAAAACGATAATATTGATATTTCGATTCGTTGTTAAGATGTCCGTTTTTTATATCTACTATGGCTTCCTTCAAGTCTTGCTCAGTTGCATTTTCAAAAAACTCATTTGAATAATAAGGTATATTTTTTAAAGCGTTAGGCTTTAATCGACTTCTTTTTAATTCGTTCTCAAGAAACAAATGAACCGCATAATCTCTAAAAAATGTTTCCTCATCAACTTTTGCAACTTCGCCAAATTTTTTTTCAAGGTTTGGGAAGAATTTACGCCATTCGTTTAAACGAGTTTCAATTGGTCGATAAGTGTCGCCAACTTTAAGATAATTCGGTATTGTTTGGGTTGTAAATGCATAGATTTGTGGCTCAACTCTACCTATGATTATATCGTTTAATATCTCTACATTTATATTGTTAGATTCTGGCATAGTTTACTTTTCTAAAAGTGATATAAATTTAATAGGCTTTTCTATATCCCAATCCATAATATTGCAATAGACACC
>JAYTMW010000881.1:0-1947 GCA_043728105.1 Saprospiraceae bacterium
AATTTAATCTTTTAGAGTACAACTGTAAAATACACAAACCAATATCTATCCACCAGGACATTAATTCACCATTCACTACTCACCAATAACTAATAACCAATAACTAAATATGACAATTCAAGAAGCACGACTTGATTTACAAAATGCCTTGACCCCTCAGTATGGCGAAGGTGAAGCGGCTTCAATGTGTCGTTATGTATTTGATGATTTTTTTGCTTTTAAAAAGAATGATGCATCTCAAGAAAGCATTTTTCAAAGTTTTCTTTTTGAAGATTTTATAACCATAAAAAACAGACTATTGGCGGGTGAGCCTGTTCAATATGTGGTGGGTTTTGCGTGGTTCTATGGTTTGAAATTTAAAGTTAACCCCTCAGTATTGATACCTCGCCCTGAAACGGAAGAGCTTGTGCATTGGGTTTTAGAAACGATTAAAAAAGAGTCGCTTCAAAATGTATCCGTTTTAGATATAGGAACGGGCAGTGGCTGCATTCCGATTACTTTAAAGCTGAAAAATAATGCGCTAACGGTCAGTTGCTTAGACGTTAGTGAATCAGCTATAATCACAGCAAGTAGAAATGCTTATCGAAATAATTTAGACATTGATTTTAAAATTTTAGACATTTTAGATGAAAAGCAACAAGAGCAACTTGATAGGTTTGATATCATAGTAAGCAATCCACCCTATATTCCTCAAAAAGAGAGAGCCTTGATGCACGCAAATGTATTGGATTTTGAACCACATCTCGCCTTATTTGTAGAAGATAATAATCCGATAATTTTTTATGAAACCATTGCTAATTTTGCTCAAAAACACTTGAATACTGAGGGGTATCTATTTTTTGAATGCAATGAACACAATGCGCACGAAGTAGAAGAAATGCTTTTAAAAAGACAATTTCGTGACATAGTATTAACACAAGATATGAGCGGGAAAGACCGAATGATAAGAGCAAAAACAAAAAAGCCTTAGACTAAAGTCCAAGGCTCAACCCAAATTATGCAAATTTAACCTAAACCAAATTACTTTGAGGAGTAATATCGTTAAACAAAGCACAAATATAATGACTTTTATTTGATACAAAGTTACAAAAAAATTATTTTAACTATGTTTTAACCATTGTCAAATTAATGTCACAACATTAGAGCTTTTCTATAATATTTCCAAAATTTTATTGTAAAATAATTTTACAACAATGTGTTTTCTTGAATTTATTTAGATTTTGTGACTTTTTTAGGTGAAGTAGCTGCCTTAGAAGAAACTGCCTTCGCCTTTGGTGCTGCCTTCGCAAATGCATTCGGCACTTCCACTTCAATCAATTTCTTAACATCTTCTAAAGTTAAAACGGCTGCATCCTCAGCGGTGGCTCGTTTGTCATTCATTTTTATGTTAATCATTTTCTTTCCGAAGCGAATAAAAGGCCCCCAACGTCCATTTTCAACCGTAATTTTTTCTGCCGTCCAATTATGAATGTAACGATTGGATTCTTTCTCAGATTTAACTTCTATCAATTCAATTGCTTCATCCAAAGTTAATGTTTCTACATTGAATCTCGCAGGAATATTGATGAACATCTCATTCCACTTGATGAATGGGCCAAATCTGCCTGTACCTTTTGTTATTGGCAGACTTTTATAGGTGAAAATCGGTGCATCTGCCTTGCGTTTTTCATGTATCAATTCTAAGGCTCTATCAACAGTTACGCTCATTGCATCTTCTCCTTTAGGGATAGAAATGAAGGCTTCTTTGTGCTTAACATAAGGACCAAAACGACCTATGCCAATTGTTAAATCACTGCCTTCAAACTCACCTATGATTTTTGGCAATTCAAATAATTTCAAGGTTTCTTCTAAAGAAATTGTCTCAATGGATTGACCTTTTTGCAAATTAGCGTAAGCTGGTTTTTCCTTTTCGGCCAATTCGTCAGGCGCACCAATTTGAGCAACTGG
>JAYTMW010000882.1:0-1780 GCA_043728105.1 Saprospiraceae bacterium
TGATAGATGTTGCCGAACATTTTTAATCGCACAGGTCGGTTAAATCCGCCGCTACAGGAGGTTTCGCAAAATCCCAAAACCAATTTCAGACGAGTATATAACAAGCGAAAAATTCGCGTAAATCATTTTAATCAACGTCATCAGTAGTTTAAAAAAGTCAAATGCGGAATTGCTGATACAATACGCATTACGCTCATACAGCACGCCTCACTTCCATACGGCACTCCGTACTTCCATACAGTACCATCTTTCTTATTTTCCTAAAAAAAAAATCTAATACGGTCTTTTTGAGGGCGTTTTGTTTTGGGTTTTTCGATTTTCGCAGTGGTTGTTTTGTTGAACGTTCCAAAGATTTATCTTGAATACTTAAAATCTTTTTCTGGCTTGCTGAAAAAGTAAAATAGCACTCGTCTTCTACCCTATTACCTCTATTTTCTACATAACTCATTGATTATCAACTACTTAAAAAGCTATTTATCAGCTAAATTCTCCCTTAATTTCACTACCTAAAAGTAGTTATTATTCAATTATTTTAAAAAAATATTCAAAAAATACCATTCAAAAATAGCTCGTTTTTGGCTTGTTGGTATCGCTTTTGAAACGGACTATGTATAACACGAAACAAACGAACAATAATTTTTAAAACAATTTTATAATCTACAATTTTTAATTTAATAACCATAACAACTATGAGAAAGTCAGCATCAATTTTTTTAATCGCCGTTTGTGCATTCATTTTCAATGTATCTTCTACATCTGCACAAGATCTTGCTTTTGCGAACAACGCAAAAAACACCAAAAACTATAACACGCCCGTCACTCCAGAACAGGCGAGAACGCAAATTGTATCATTTTTAAATCAGTTTAGCACTGAAAATGAAGTCGTTGATAAATATAATTTCAATGCTTACATGGCTAAAATGACACAATTGTTTAAAGAAAAAATCAGAGCCATTGAATCTGACGATGTTAAAGATGTTTTCCAAATGGATGCAAAAAGCGAATATTTGCGTGCTTTGAACATACTCAAATCAGCTCAATGCCTTGCAGAAACCAAACAAGGACAGTTTGTTAAGCAAAAAGATTATGAAGGTCAAGAAATTGTTGCCTTCAATTTGGATGATTTGCGCCAAAATGCCCGCTATGGTTTGGTCGAAAACTACCGTGAAGGTTTCGCTCGCTTCAAAAAAGACCAAGTTTATGGTTTCATGAATTATTGCGGCGAAGAAGTAATTACGAATCAATATGAGGCAAGTGAGCCATTCAATGACGGAAAAGCGTTGGTTAAAAAAGTGGGTTGGTTTTATATTGATGCCGCAGGTCAAGAAAGCGATATGCTTCAAAATGTTGTTGAAGCTCAAGCCATAAAACATGGTGTAAGCATCGCAAAGTTGAATGAAGGAAAATATGCCTTAATTGACAATCGCTATGATGTTACCAAATCACTCATTTCTGAAAAATATGACGACATAAAACCATTCATCGGAATGGATATTTTTAGGGTTAGAAAAGGTGATAGATTTGGTTTGATTACATTAAATGGTGACGTTAAATTGGACGCTGTTTATGAAACCATTGAGCCAATGACGGTGCCAAATTTGTATAAAATTACACAAAATGGTAAAATTGGATTAATGAATTCTGAATGGCAAGTCAAATTTCAACCGTTATTTATTGAGTTAGGAGACTTTGACGCAAACGGTTTAGCGATAGCAAAAGAAGCAAATGGTTACAGATTAATCAGCAACCGTACTTTCCGTGGAAGTGCTTTGTACAAGTC
>JAYTMW010000883.1:0-6283 GCA_043728105.1 Saprospiraceae bacterium
AATACATTTAAAATTAAATAACCTAATCTAAAAATTAGAACATTAAAAATGAAGAAACAACTAATCCTAACGTGCCTACTCTCGTGGGCGTTACTTTCTGTCTGTGTAGCTCAAAAAGAAAAATTAGAACTAAAAGTCAAGTACGGTAAAATATCGGAAGAAGAAATCAAGATGACTTCTTATGACAAAGATCCTAATGCTCCTGCGGTGGTTTTGTTTGATAAAGGCTATTTATCATGGAGTGGTTTTGATGGTTTTGAACGGCATGTACGTATCAAAATTTTCAAAAAAGAGGCTTATGACAAAGCAAATTTTCGGATTATTTACAGTAGAAACCGTGAGCAATTTGTTCAAGGACTGAAAGCAACTTGTTACAATATGGAAAATGGTAAATTAGTGGAAACCAAAGTTTCATCGGATAATATTTTTGAGGAAAAGCTTGACAAGAACACAAATGTTCAAAAAGTTACTATCCCTGGTGTGAAAGAGGGCAGCATAATTGAACTAAAATATACGATTACCAATTCTGGTGTTCGTAATTGGGATTTTCAAGAGGATATTCCAGTTATTTGGAGTGAATATGATATACAAATTCCAGAATATTATATTTTCAGTAAAATAGGGCAAGGTTCTACACCTTATGCCTTGAATGAACAAGGTAATACTAATGGATTACTGACATATCATTGGATTCAGAAGGATGTGCCAGCGATAAAACCTGAAAAATATATGAGTTCTATCGAGGATTATAAAACCAAACTTACTTTTTATCTTGAAGAAATTAGACCTCCTAATGCGCCTTATCAAGTCATTATCAAGCCATGGAATGAGATGGTAAAATTAATGATGGATGATTCCGATTTTGGTGGTTTTATTGAGAAGAAAAATGCTTTTAAGGACGAATTGCCGACTATTGTAAATGATAAAATGACTCCCGTTGAAAAAGTTCAAGCTGTATATGAATATGTGGGAAAAACATTTACTACGCACGAGCAAAGTTCAATATGGCTTTCAGAATCTTTGAAAGACCTAAAATCTAAAAAGAAATTGACCGTAACTGAAAAGAATCTTTTTTTCATCAACATGCTTGCCAATTCGGGGGTGAAGGTTACGCCCGTGATGCTGAGAACCCGTGACGAGGGTCATGTGGGTACAAATAAGGCTGTTTTAAACCGTTTTAATCGTGTCATTAGTCATGTGACGCTTGATAAAGATACTTTTTTTGTGGACGTTTCGGGCTATCCTTTACCCATGAAATTATTGCCTATCAATGATTTGAGTGGGTATGCTATTGAGTTTTTGGGTAAAGATAAATATGAGATTGTGTCACCTCAAAGTAAAGTAACCAATAAAACCTACAATCAAGCAATTTTAGCTCTAAATACTGAGGGGGCTCTTTCTGGCGATATTAACATGACCCAAAAAGGTTATGATGCTTTTGAGAGTAAGAAAAAAATAAAAGATGATGGTGAAGAGAAGTTTTCACAAGCGTTTTTGAAAGATCTTTTGACGGATGGTAAAATAGAAACCCGTAAATTTGAAAGTGAAGCAAACCTTTCTGACGAGTCATTAAAAGGCAATTTTAAAGTGAAAACAAACTCTTTTGTCAATAAAACGGATGATAAAATGTACGTCAATCCGCTTTTGTGTTTTGGTGATAAAGACAATCCTTTCAAAGCCGAGGAGCGAAAATTTGATATAGATTATGGTGCAGCCAAAGACGAAATGTATCAATTTGTATTAAAAATTCCCGAAGGTTTCAAGGTTGAAGAAATGCCAAAACCCATGCGTATGCAAACTTCTGATGGCGGTATCAAATACGATTATTTGATTAACGAAAAGGATAACACCATCACTTTGAATACGAAATTGATGATTAAAAAAACCAATTTTACGCCCGAACAATATGCAGAATTAAAAGAATTTTATGCCAAAATGATTGCCAAAACAGGCGAACAAATTGTGCTGACAAAAGCGGCAAAATAGCGGCATAGCAATATAAAGAGTTGACAACTTTTGAAAAGTTGTCAACTCTCTAACACGATTCATTTTTTTATAAAATACTTATAATCAATCTTTTACACATGAAAAAAATCTGTTTTATATTCGCATTATTACAAATTGGCTTAACACTAAAAGCGCAAGTTGTAGAAAATATTTATTCAGCTTATGCCATCCCGAAGGAGTTGTTGAAGGATGCTAATGCAGTGGTGCGGCGGTATGATGTATCTTTTGAAGTTAATGGTACTAATAGTGCTACTGAAAAAGAGCATAAGATAGTAACTATACTTAATGAAAAAGGGAAAAGGCACGCAGAACCGTATTTTTTTTATGATAAATTAAGTTCAATTGAAGATATTGAAGCTAATTTTTATGATTCAAATGGTAAATTGATTCGTAAATTGAAAAAGAAAGACATAAAAGATGTAGCACCTTATCAAGAATTTGTGGATGACAATAGAATAAAGATTATTGAGTTTCCACATTTACCGTATCCTTATACTGTAGAATATATAGTCGAGAAAAAGCAAAAGCACACGATGTTTTTTCCAGAATGGGATCCACAATCGAGTAGTAAAGATGCAGTTGAAAATGCTACATTAACAATAACGATGCCCGTAGGTGCTACTTTGCGGTACAAAGAATTAAACTTAACGAACAAAGTAGAGAAAAGTGGTAACACATATAAATGGTATGTGAATAAAGTAAAAGCCTTTGAAGATGAGCCTTTTACACCCTCAATGAGTCGTTATTTTCCGTGTGTAATAACTGCTCCAAAAGATTTCGAGATTGGGGGCTATAAGGGAAGGATGGATTCTTGGGAAGCATTAGGTACTTTTCAGAATCAATTGAACAAAGATCGTCAAATATTGACTCCTGCCGTGAAAGAAAAAATATTTAAAATTGTTGCAGATTGTAAAGATGATAATTGCAAAATTGAAAAACTCTACGATTATCTTCAAAATACAACCCGTTATTTTTCTATTCAACTTGGTGTTGGAGGATGGCAGCCTATTAGTGCAACTGATGTTGAAAAAGCAAAATATGGAGATTGTAAGGGTTTGAGTAATTATATGGTAGCAATGCTTGATGTTGTTGGTATTAAAGCACACCACGTGTTAATTAATCGAGGGAGCGAGGATTTTTGGAGGGAGCGTACTTTAGTTGATTTTCCAAGAGTTGCATTCAATCACATGATGGCTTGTGTACCCATGAAGAATGATACAATGTGGCTTGAGTGTACAAGTCAAATTATGAGAGCAGGTTTTTTAGAAAGTTCTGATGATGATCGTCCTGTATTGGTCATAACGCCCGAAGGAGGTAAGGTCTCACGTACAACTCGTTATGATGAGAAAGTAAATTTGGAACATAGAGAAGTGAAAATTGCCCTAAATACTGAGGGGGGGGCTTTGGTGACATCTAAAACTCAATATAGTGGTTTATCTCAAGATTTTCATCTTGAGTTAGAGCAAGTTAATGAAGATTTAAGAAAAAAAGTTATGTATGAACGCTTGAAAATCAACAACTTCGAGATAAAAGAGATGCGTTTTGAGAAAATTAAAAAACCTAAACCTTACGTAGAAGAAAATTTAACCTTAGATGTAAAAAGTTTAGCATCTTTGAGTGGCAAACGGTTATTTTTACCTTTTAATTTATTTTCAAAATGGGAAAAAACGCCTTCACTCGATTCTACCCGCCTTTTTGAAGTGCAAGCAGATTCAAGAGGTTTTACGGAAGATGAAACGATAAATATAACATTGCCCGAAGGTTACAGTTTAGAATCGAAGACGGGGCCCCTCAGTATTGAATCGGTTTTTGGTACTTTTGAATTAAAAATAAATGTAGAAGATAAAAAATTAACAATTAATCGTAAATTGGTGGTCAATAGTAAAGTGCAGCCGAAAGAAAGTTTTGGGAAATTGGTTGAGTTTTTCAAAGGCGTGGCAAAGGCAGATAAAACAAAGTTAGTGTTGGTGAAAACTATTTGAGGTGGTACACGTTTTACTAAATCATTTAAAGATGAAAACAGCAAACATTGTATTTTTATTTATTTTAAAAAACAATGTTAAAAAAAAGATTCAACTTTATGTTTGAATGTATTATATTTGCCTGTCTTTAAGAATAACATGAGAAGATGAGAAGCGTCTAATTTTTTATGACATAAAAATTTACTTTGTTTAGAACTCAAAATCAATACGTTAGACGTTTTTTTTGTATAAACCAACTCACAATTAATCAGTTTAATTTTTTGCAACTATGAACTTATTGGAAGACGTACAGTCGAAGATTGAAGCCGGAAAAACCGATAAGGCTTTGGCAGATGTACAAAAAGCCCTCGAAAAATCACCAGATGATTTAGATGTAAAACGTGCCGCAGCGACCGTTTATTATCAAAAAATGGTTACCGAATTTGAAGGAGGCAACTCCGACGGTGCTATCAAATGGTATGGTGATTACTACACGCTCGAATTGCCCGAAGACGACACACTGCACGAGCAATTTAAGGCTTATCAACGCCGTATTCATCCCGAATTTGCGAGGATGCAAGAGGCTAACAAGCTCAGTAAGTCTGGCAAAAACATGGAAGCACTCGCTATCTATGAAGAGGTAATGACGACTATCAAAGACTACAAAGTGGCTTATGTCAACGTAGGATGGTGTCTTTATCGTCTTTTGGCGGAGTTGGCTCCTAAGCTCGACCCTGATACCGAACTTGTTAACAAATGTT
Organism: Saprospiraceae bacterium; assembly: GCA_043728105.1. GTDB lineage: Bacteria > Bacteroidota > Bacteroidia > Chitinophagales > Saprospiraceae > JAAFJT01. The sequence goes on from JAYTMW010000883.1 coordinate 4,730, forward strand.
TCAACATTTACAAGAAGTTTGAGATTTTAGGGCCAAGCAACCTTCATGCTCAAATGCTTCGTATCGCCCTTTATTTTAAGGACGTAGAAGGACTTGATTTGTTGGATTTCTTGCAAAGCTGGAATTTCGATAATTTCCGAGAAGAAGATTATGAGCCGTTCAAAACGGGGAATGGTTCTATCATTCCAAGTTTGTGCGAGCGTGCTTATTTGACATATAGTAGAGTGCTTTTAGGCTCTATGCGTAGTTCTGACCCCGCCATTGTAGAACGGGCTAAGGAATATGCGATGGAATTTTTACCACTTTTGGAAGAAGTTTTAGAAAAATTGCCACGCAATGTGTGGTTGCCTTACGCTCGTACATTGGTGATGTCTCAATTGGGCAAACCGCAACGGGTGCAAATGGAGTTGATTCATTTGTTGAAAACGCAGAACAATCAGTTCTGGGCATGGGCATCTTTGGCAGAAAGTTTGGGCATGGAAAACCGTGACCAAGAAGCACTTTCTTGTTATTGCAAAGCCTTCTTGTTACCTGCACAAGGCGAATTGGCTGGACATGTACGTGAATCATTTGCGGCATTGTTGGTAAAAATGCGTTTGTACGCAGAAGCCCGCACCGAGATTGAGCAAATTGAACGCAATAGAAAGAAAAAGCCGACCAAATTATCCAAAAACATGGAGCTTTGGAGTGAATCAGAATGGTTCAAATCGGTTCGTTTCAATCGTGATAACAAAATTCTTTACGTCCGTAATGCGGGTCGTGCCGATCAACTTTTATGGTCAGATTTGCCAGACAGCATTGCCATTGTCACGCACGTTGACGCTGCGAGAGGTGTATTCTTCTTTGCCGTTGATAAGAAAATTGGTGGCAAGCACAACGTGAAAGGGGTTTTTATGAAAGTAAAAGTCGGCGATATTTTAGCCATCAAATTACGTGAAGCTGAAACCGAAATGGGTAAAGCGTGGAAAGTAGTAGGTGGTAAGTTTGAAAAAGACAAAGTGCCAAAAGATATTTGTCAAGTGTTGGATGAAAACATTCAAATACCTTATGGTCGTGATTTCGGTTTCATGAAGCCAAGTAATGTGTATGTGGGTGCAGATGTTGTCAAAACGTATCGTCTTTATGATGGTCAGAAAGTGAAAGCATTGGCATTGTTATCTTACAACAAAGCAAAAGCAGAATGGGGTTGGAAAGTAATTGCATTGATTGGTGAAGAAAGTAATTAAGAATAAATTAAAAATTAAAAATTATGAATTAAAAATTTGGGTTATTGATGTTCAATTCCTTTGATTTTAAAATCTACAATTTTTTATTTTTTAGATAAAATAATCGCATAAACTGTTGATAATCAATAGTTTGTGCGATTTTTTTTTGTATCGGCGAACCTGCCTGCGGTAGGCGGGTTTATTCGCCGAATTGCGCAGTCGGCGGATAAATCCGACCTGTGCGATTAAAAACATCTATCATCTTGAAACCACCGATTTCAATCGGTGGATAGGAGTATGCTCGACCGACATCTATCTTCTTTTCAAAAACATCACATCTAAGCGTGCA
>JAYTMW010000884.1:0-1643 GCA_043728105.1 Saprospiraceae bacterium
CCTATGTGTTTCAAAAAAAAACTTCAACTTGACCATGTTATTTTTTACTCGTTACTAAGTTAGTTTTCCAAAGGTGCAGCGCACCGTAATACTTGTCTGCCTTTCTGTATATTTATTACAAATATTACGGTGCGCTGCACCTTTCGGAAATATTTCGTAGATTTTGCTTTAAGCGCATTTTGCGCCATCAAGCCAAAGGCATGACAAATATTGCGGCGCGCTGCACCTTGAAGTTTTATAAGAAAACCGTTATTAAAAGTATGAATTATGCAACCATTTTTGAAAATTATGTAATAGTTCTGTTTTGAATATGTATTATTTTTGCATTCCATTGAAGATAAATATGAGAAATCAATAAAAATTTACACATATTATTTTTACAGCGTTCGCAAAAATAAGACTTATGAAGAACACAATTAACAAACAAATACCAACAGTTGAAAATGTTGAATATTTCAATATTGAGTACAATTTTTTGAGACCCAAAGCTCAAGCACCCACTCAAAAAACAGTCCTCTCTCACTATGAACAGGAGTACGTTATAGCACTTTTGAAAAAGCAAAATTCAGTTGCCATTGAGCAATTGTATGATGCTTATGGTGCAGTATTATATGGTGCTGCGTTGCGCATCGTATTATCACGGGAGTTGGCTGAACAAGTGCTGCAAGATACATTTTTGAAAGTATGGCATTTTGGCGCACAATACGACGAGTCAAAAGGACGGCTTTTTACGTGGCTGTTGAAAATTACCCGCAATACTGCCATAGATGCTACCCGTAACAGCCATTTTTATAACAGCAAAAAAACAGATCATATAGACAGCTTGAATGATTCTTCGGGAGGAGATTTTATCAACTCCGATACGCTCGGATTAAGAGATATTGTCGATAAAATGGATGAAAAATATAAAATAATAATTGACCTAATTTATTTTAATCAATACACCCACCAAGAAGCGGCAGAAGAAATGGGCATACCACTCGGTACATTAAAAACGAGGGTGCGATTTGCAATTTCAGAACTTAAAAAAGTGTTTGCATGAATCAAACGTGTGAAAGTTGTAATTTTTATCGAATATTCTGTAACGTCCATAATGTCAATACGCCTCACCTTTGCTGCATTATAATTACTCATTTTCAAAAGCACCTATTTCAATACCCCTCAGTATTTGATGCTCTATTTCGAGCTTTTATAATAAAAAATTTAATTTAACTATCTAAAATTTTTAAAATGAAAACTACAACAGCTATGAATGCTCCAAGCGGCACTCATCATCAAACAAATGCAAAAACAACAAAATCTGGAGTAGCTAATGGTTTACGTGCTTTATTTGTCAACGAATTAAAAGACATTTATTGGGCAGAAAAAGCCCTTACCAAAGCCATTCCTAAAATGATTGAAAATGCCTCCACTGGTGAATTGGTGAAGGCACTTACTGGACATCTTGCGGTTACAAAAGAACACGTGTTGCGGTTGGATAAAGTCTTTTCTACCATAGGTGAAAAGGCAGAAGGTAAAAAATGTGAAGCTATTTCTGGTTTAATAAAAGAAGCGGAAGAAATAATGGCGGACACCAAAAAGGGTATGGTGCGTGATGCAGGAATTATTTTAGCGGGTCAAAAAGTGGAACATTATGAGATTGC
>JAYTMW010000885.1:0-2277 GCA_043728105.1 Saprospiraceae bacterium
GGCGGGTGTTGCCTTCATTTTAAGCCTTGTTTTTGGCTTGCTATCAGGCGTTTATCCTGCTTGGCGAATGGCTAAATTATCGGTTGTGGAGGCTTTACGGGCTTAACTACCCTCTCAGTAAAAAATTCATCATTCATCATTTATAATTCATCATTAAAATGATACAACATCTTTTTAAACTCATCTGGAAAAAGCGGAAAAGCAATTCGCTCATTATGCTCGAAATATTCGTTGCCTTTTTTATACTGTTTGCGGTATCGAGTTTGAGCGTATATTTTTATAAAGGTTACATCAAACCGGCGGGCATTAATGCGGAAAATGTATGGGTGGTATATATTGATTTTAATTCAAGCAATGACAGTTTGAATAAACAAAATATCGAGTTGGTGCGCCAAAAAGTAAAAGGTTTTAAAGAAATTAAATCTTTTTCTTTTGGCTCTTCTTTTCCATATGGCAATAGCCATTCCACTCGTGGGTTCGATTTCAGAGGTAAACAATTTGATAGTGAAGTCATGTCCATTGAAGAAACATACCCCTCTGTATTGGACATAAAAATGCTATCGGGCGAGTGGTTTAAAGACGCGGACACACTTCAAAGAACCAGACCCATTGTCATTACGCAGCATTTAAAAGAAGAAATGTTTGGCAATGAAGATGCAATTGGTCAAGTAAGAGTCAATGATAACGATGCAACTAAAGAAAAAATCGTGGGCGTGATTGCCAATTTTAAACATCAAAATGAGTTTCAGTTGAATGATAATTGCATCTTTATGCCTACAATGAACGATGTTTTTTCTTCATTTGTCATAAAAACAGACCCCTCAGTATCCGCCGATTTTGAAGCTCATTTTGCTAAATCTCTTCAGCAATTGGGCAAAAACTGGACGGTTCAAATCAACCACATGGAGGATATGAAAAAAGAGAAAAATACAACTGTAACAATTCCATTGACTATTGCTTTTATCGTTTGCGGTTTCCTCATTATTAATGTTGCGTTTGGTTTATTTGGCGTTTTATTTCAAAATATAAACAGAAGACGGGGTGAAATCGGCATTCGCCGAGCGATGGGTGCAACGGAAGGCAATATTCAAGGTCAATTCGTAGGAGAAATGGTTGTATTAGCGACGTTTTCAATTGTTTTAGGTTTGTTTTTCGCTGTACAATTTCCATTATTGACTGTTTTTGATGTAGCGGCGAGTGTCTATATTTTGGGCATGTTGCTCGCTGTGGCGGCTGTTTATGCGATTGTGGTTTTGTGTGCGTGGTTTCCAAGTCGGCAAGCGGCAGCCATACACCCCGCAATGGCATTGCACGATGAATGACCAAATGATTGTTTTTACCTTCATTTTTACTTATTTATAAAAGCGAATTTTTATTAATTTTACAATTCTGTAAAATTTAAATACCGCCTTTTATGAAAAATAAAACGCTTTTCTGCTTGGCTTTTTTAACAATTTTGATGCATTCTCATTGTCAAAACGCCACGCAGCGAATAATAACAAGCACTAAAATCAAAGGACTGAGCTTTGTAGCACCCCGCGAACCTTTCAAAAATGCGCCGATGATGGAGGTTAAAGCGGTCAATGCGGAGTGGATAGCCGTGATTCCCTACGGATTTACGAGACAAGGCGAACCGAGTGTCCGCTATGAAGGCAGAGGGCGGCAGCATTGGGGCGAACTATTTGAAGGTGTCATAACGACCATTGATTCGGCACATCAAGCCGGCTTGAATGTGATGATTAAACCACAAATTTTTGTAGGGAATAGTTGGACAGGCGGGCTTGATTTCGCTACCGATGCGGACTGGGAAAAATGGGAAAAAGACTATGAAAAATACCTCATGCCTTTTGTCGAAATTGCTGATTCCATGCAGGTAAAATTGGTGTGCATCGGTACTGAGTTTAAAATTTCAGTAGTCAAACGCCCTCAGTTTTGGCGCAATTTGATTGCTAAAATTCGGAAGGAATACAAAGGGCAGTTGGTATATGCCGCTAATTGGGACGAGTATGATTTGGTGACTTTTTGGGATGCCTTGGATTATATCGGCGTGGATGCTTATTTTTCATTAGTGCCTAAAGCGACCCCCTCAGTATCGGAGCTTCAAATCGCTTGGCAACCGCATTTTGACCAATTAAAGAACTTTCATAAAAAGCAAAACAAGCCTATTTTATTTACCGAATTTGGCTATATGCCCATTGATAGTTGTGCTTATATGTCATGGGAAATGGAAAAAAAACGGCGCAATATGTCTATCAATGAAGACTCTCAAGCCAATGC
>JAYTMW010000886.1:0-2626 GCA_043728105.1 Saprospiraceae bacterium
ATTTTCCTTGAAAAACGTCATAATTTTGGCATATATTTGACAACTATTAAATGTTCTGATACGTTTGGTTATGTATTCAAACAAAAAATCCAATCACAAATTGAGTGTTGAATGGGTTTTATCAATTACGAAGAAGAGGGTGAAATACATACAGTTTTTTATGAACGGCCTATTGCAAAATAGGCCGTTTTTTTGTGTTTAAAATGATGCGATTGGGCTGGAATAACCCTATACATCAGGCTAATATTTTTTGTTCAATATGTAATTTGGCTTCAAAAAATGCGGAATAGATGGCGTGTAGGTCGTTGGTTTGCGTGGCATCATAAGTTGAACTTAGCGTATAAGTTTTGCCTTCTAAAACCACGAACTGCCAAAGCGCACCAATGACGAAACAGCCTAAAACGGGCATATCATCCGCATTATGCGCTTGGGCGGCAACCATAGCCGCTAAAACTTGCCCCAATGGTTCATCAGCACGTTTAGAGGGTTTGTATTCATGAATAAAGAAATAGGGACTTAGTGGATCTTCTTGACCCGTTGCAACCATAACCTCGGGTCTGCCTTGTAGCGTAATACCATTTACAACTGCCGACAAATTACGTTGGCTAAAAATATTGAAATTTTTTCCGTGCAAATCTACCAACTCAACAATTTGGGCGATAAATTGAAATTTCAATTCATCTTCGTTCCAATTTCTGTAAAATCGTTCCAACAAAGCCCTTTTTGCCTCCATAAATTGTGTCTGATGCACATTCGGTGGATGCACTGCCGCCAACCATTTTTTCAAAAAAGGTGTGGCAGGTACTTGTTCTATATTAAAAGTCAGACGTATTTCTTGTGTCGTCCAATCATCAAATGATTTGCCTCTTTTTGCCATAACAAATTAAATTTCGCTGCAAGTTAAAGGTTTTTAATTAAAACAAATAAGATGCGTTATTTTTAGTTAGGCCCCTCAGTATTTTTTATCTCAATAGAGATTTTTTACTTATTTTTACATCAAAACTTAATTTCTATCACTAAAAATGTCTTAAAAATGAAAAAATATTACTTATTGCTAATCGTAATCTTAGGTATTCCTACTTTGTTTTTTGCTCAAAATTTTAAAGGATTGAAAAGCATTGGTGGCGATGCTTCGCTTTCATTTAGTACGAATAATATTGAGCGTATAAAGCCGCTGTCTTATGAATATAACTCAGTTGGTGTAAGATTGAATAGTCCATTTTATGGAAAATTTTTAACCAATCGGCTTTTTGTGGGTGGTCAATCTTCTCTTTTTCTTGGTTTTAGTAAGCAAACAGGTAGGGTGGACACGCTTCAAAGCCCTCAAAATAATAAATTGTTCAAAACCGATATAGGTCTTAATCCTGTTGTGCGTTTTTATTTGAATGATAATCCAAAATTCAGGGTATTTCTTCAAAGTCAAGTGAGTTTAGGATTGCAGATAAGCCGATTTAATTTGAAGTCGTCCTCATCTAATTTCGATTTCACCAGCACAGATTTTGACGTGGATGATATATACGTGTCGTTAGGTATGAATAAGCCTTTGGATACACAAATCTATTGGGAGTCACAACTGCGGTATAAAATAGGAAAAGGTAGTACGAATGTGAGTCTTTCGCTTGGGCTACAAAATTTTATGCCCAATGTTTTGCCCAAAAAAACGGAAGAAGGGGCCCCTCAGTATTTGGCGAAAGGTAGGTCAATTTTTGATGCTTCGGTCAATGCCCAATACTATAAATATGGCAGCGGTACAAATTCGTTTGGTTTGAATCTCAATTATTTTCAAGCAAAATTTGTAACGGATAAGATTGCAGTAGGAGGCAATGCCAATTTGAATATGGGTACATATTTAATTGACACGACGAATAATGTTTATTCAAAGGCAGATATTAGGTTTCAGTTGAATCCAATTGCACGTTATTATGTACCTTTGACGAAGCGGTTGTATGTATATCCGCAAATAGGTATCGTGGCTCGTTACGACAATCAGAGTGAGGGGCGTTATTTTGGGGATAATAGATTGTCGGTAACATACAATACGAGTGTGGGTTTTAATTATTTCGTGAATAGCAATGTGGCGTATTCGCTCAACTTCAATCTGAATACATATAATAACGTGGGAGAAGAAATGAATAGTAGTAGTTTTGGTACAGGTGTAACACTTGGCGTGGTCTATTTCATAGATAAGGTTAAACTATAAGAGCAACATACCGTATAAATGCTGAAAAAGGAGTCAAAACAGGGCTATTCAAAATTATTTTATCTTTTTTGAAAAAAAAATGAAAATAAGTTTGGTGGTTGAGAAAAAGGGTTTACTTTTGCAGCGCAATTCGCACAAGGCAGTTGTTGAACATTGAAAAAATTGATTTAAAAGGGTCATGAATCAGAAAATCAGAATCAAACTTAGAAGTTACGATCACAACTTAGTAGATAAATCTACGGAGAAAATCGTTAAAACAGTCCGCGCTACAAATGCGGCAGTAGTTGGTCCGATTCCGCTGCCCACCGAGAAACAAATCTATACTGTCCTGCGTTCTCCGCATGTTAGTAAGAAATCTCGTGAGCAGTTCCAGCTTCGCACACACAAGCGTTTAATTGAGATTTATTCTCCAAACGCCAAAACTGT
>JAYTMW010000887.1:0-3046 GCA_043728105.1 Saprospiraceae bacterium
TTCAACACCTGCGTATCCAGTTTTATGATTTGTGCCAACGAATTGAAAGACCTAAAATGTCATAAACCATTGATTTTGAAGGAGTTAGTGACGATGGTTGCACCTTTTGCGCCTTTTGTCGCCGAAGAATTAAACTCGTTTTTGGGCAACAAAACATCGGTTTTGGAAAATGCTTTTCCGACTTTAAATGAATCGTATTTGGTAGAAAGTGAGCTTGTCTATCCCATCTCAATCAATGGTAAAAAACGGGGTGAAGCCACCTTTTCGGCGGACGCAAAACCTGCCGACATCGAAGCCGAAGTGCGGGCAATGGAAGTGGTGAAAAAGTGGACGGAAGGCGAAGGTAAAGACATCAAAAAGGTGATTATCGTGCCGGGGCGTATGGTGAATATTGTGGCTTAATTTTAAAAAGGTAAAATAAGATTAATTTTTATCTTTGTAAGAAATTAAATTTTAATACCATTCTATTTTATGATAACTGTCTATCACGCTAATGAACATCGAGGTTCTGAGATAATAGTTTATGCAACAGGTTTTGAACAATGGCTTGGCGATGCTTATTATTTTTGGCAAGATTTTGAATTTGTTGAAGAATGGGCAAAAAGCCCTCGAAATAAATATCCTCTATCCGACATATACACAGTTGAGTTTGATTTGAACTTTGATAGTGATGAAGATGTTATCGATACAGTTTTTAATGAAAATGATTACTACAAATTTGTAGAAAGAACTGAATATTTTGCAAATAAATACTTTGATAAATTTAAGGAAAAACCATCATTGCAAGAGTTCAATAATTTCATAAATGACAATAACTTTCCTTTGTGGAAAGGCATAAAAGCAATAAGATTTCAAGATTTGCCGTCTAATGACAAGAAAGACTTTCTTAAAGTTAAAGGCTTTTTTTACAAAAAAAGAATTCAAATTGCTTTGTACGATGAAACAAAACTTATTAAAAAAACGATAACACATACCGTCGAAAATAAAAAATTTAAAAATGGCTAATTGGGATAAATTAGATAAAGAGTTTTATGAAGTTGTTGATAACCTAACGGATGAACAATGGGTTTCTTGGCGGAAATTGCAACACCACAATCAAAAGATTCGTCGATTTCAAAAAGAAATGGCTATGAAAATCCATCTTTTGAAATTATCTTTCCGTGAGAATAAAGGTCATTCTATACTTCGAGAAAGTAATATAAAACAGATTGAGTTTGATAAAATGGGTAGCATTAATATTACTAACGACTCCAAAAAAGTAGTTCCAAAAGATAATTCATCATACTGTTTAGCGGCTTAAAATTATGGAAGATAGAAAAGAAGCAGGTTTAAAATTTGATTTATTTGATGTGTCAAAAATCATATTTGAGCGAGGTACGACCGCCAAAGGTTATGTATATGAAATAAATATTGAAAATGCCGTAAAAATAGACCCCGTTGATTTGACTAAATTTCAAGTTTACTTTTATATCTCAATAGGAAGTAAAGAACAAGAAAAACCTTTAAGTATCCAAATTGAAGCAGTTGGTCATTTTGAATTATTAGGGGATTTGACAGAAGATGTAATTGATAATTATCGTAATATTAGTGCGCCGTCAATATTTTATCCATACATCAGAGCATTTCTATCTAATTTAATGCTCCAATCTGGGCTAAATCCAGTTAATCTTCCGCCAATAAATTTTGCTACAAATCATATAATTGGTGGAAGTGTTGTTGAAACGGTAGAATAAAGATTAAATATTTTCAATAAAAAAGCCTTGCCTAATCGCAAGGCTTTTTTATTGAAAATACTGAGGGGGGCATACCCAACCAAATCATATCAATTGAGAGTCTATAATTAAAACCCGAAATTGTAAACCTTTAAAATTAAATTGTATGAAAAAATCATTTTTATATCTTCTTTTAGTATTACCTTTTATTGCGTTGGGTCAAAATAAATCGTCGATTGGTTTACTATTTAGCCCTAATTTGACCTACGGATTTAATTTTGCGACTGAAAATACAGAAAATTCTATAAAGTATAAAAAACGATTGGATAATATCCAATTTGCAGAAAGTGGTTTTCATATAGGTATTACGTACAACTACCAAGTAAAAAAGAAATTGTTGGTCAGAACAGGATTTCAATATGCTCAATTTAATCTCTATGAAAAAGAGCGAAATATAGAATACATAGTGAATACATTAACCGATGACGGTCGAATAATAAAACCAGACACACAGAGAATAACAATTGGTGGAAAATATGCCCAAAAGAATTTACAAATACCTATAATAGTTCGACTTTTATTGGGTAAAAATAAAATTTCAGCCTTTGGCGAAATTGGTTTAATCCCAAATTTGACCGTGTCCAATGAAGATTATTACACCATATCTACATACAATTCTTTTACCATTATGAGTCATTTCGGTTTTGGATTAAACTATCAACTGCAAAAAAAATATTCAATTTACGTAATGCCTAATGTCCGATATCAACTGTATGGTAATTCAGTTATTGTCAAAAGGCACTTGATGAGCTTGGGTTGCGAGTTTGGTTTTAGTGTGAATTTGTAAAATACTGAGGGGGTATTCAAGAATTAAACATAAATTGACCAATAATTTTAGAATTGACCAATGTAATATACAAAATGAGCAACATATTTGATAAAATCTTCAAAGAAGAGTCCGAAATCTTAATTCGAGCAATAGCGACCAAAGTTCTAAACATTAAAAATTTTGATAGAACAGAACCCGTAACCGCAACCTTACAAAAAACTATTGAGCGTCAACCCGATTGGCTGACCAAAATATGCCACGACAATCCGAAGGAAGATTTTATTTTTCACGGAGAAGTACATGGTAAAGATCAAGCAATTATTTTAGATCGAAAGTTGCTATATTTTGCTTTGTTGTGGCACAAATACCATTTGCCTGTCAAACAGGTAGTCGTATATATCGGTCGAAAGAAAAAATTGACAAAGATGAAAACGGAATTGGTGTTAGATAACATCAATTTTCACATCAAAATAATCAATATGCACGAAGTGCCTTATGATTTATT
>JAYTMW010000888.1:0-1545 GCA_043728105.1 Saprospiraceae bacterium
GCCTAGAGCAACGCCAAAAATAAAAATCAGAAAAATATAAAAGTATTTCATGTCTGTCTCATTAGTGACCTTAAAATAAAATTTGGTAGTGGTCATCAAGGGAATGGATCTGGGGGCTCAGTTGATCCACCGCTAAAGAGCCTTTTGAAGCCTCAATAGATTTGATCTGAAGGCGAATATACTAAACCCTGTTAAGGAATACTAAAAGGCACAGGCTAATTGACTGCCGCCGTAGTTTCGCGCAATAGGCTAAGCACGTAGCGCGTATTTGGCGTAGCAAAGGATTGAGTTTTGTTCAGATAAAATTTTCAGGATCGTCATAATCATTACGGGTGAAAAATTGTAATATTTGGTTTAGTGTATGCCGTAAGTGAGAATTTAAATAAAGTAAGCGGAGGCTTCTATGATAAAAAATCTGTATCTTTTAATCGGAACACTAGTGATGGTTGGAGTTGCGAATGCAGAGTTTCAATCTTGTGGAGTGGATTTCTTTTTTAACTCAAATCTCAAAAAGGTCAGTACTGATTTGCAAAATACTGGCAAATATTATCAATGTGTTCAAGACAATCCGACTTATCCAGATGGACCAGAAATTTTATGTGTTTACAAAATGCTGAATACAGGTGGAAAACTAGCTTATGTCGGTCTTTTGGATCTACGAAATTACTATAGACCACACTACTCCGATGCGGGCATCTTTGATGACAACCGAGTTATTTTTAACTCCTCTGAAGCCAACTCTTCATTTGTCCTGACTTCTGACAACCTTTCACTGGCAAGGTATGGGGATGAGGAAATTAGTATTACAGTGTCTGCGGGATATGGTGGTTTTGATTATATCTACGCCCATCGCCCACGTCCGGGATGGAGATCTCCTGCAAAGTACACATGCTTACGAGTTGACCCTAGTTTGCCAAAATTGTAATTCAATACAATTAACTCACAACTCACAACTCACAATTTCCAAAAGACTCTACAACGCGAAGCTCGATTTTTTTAGACCGAGCACAAAAAACACACCCTTGGTTTTTGTGTTGAACAAAACCACTTGGGCCTGTTGAAAAACCCCCGTTTCGCAATTGCCAATAATAAATGACTTTGCAATGATGATTTTTCAATGAGGTCATCATGATTGGACGCCAAGAGTATCAGCCAAAACTTTTTTCAACGGTTAATATTGAATCTTTTATTCCGCAAAATCACCTGCTTCGAAAAGTCGATAAAATTTTAGACTTTTCTTTCATTCGGGAAATGACCCAACATCTTTATTGCTCTAATAACGGCAGACCATCAATTGACCCAGAATTATTTTTTAGAATCTATTTAATTATATTTTTGTATGGCATTGAATCTGACAGACAAGCTTGCGACGAAATCCAATTTAATTTGGCCTATCGATAGTTCTGTAAACTTGCTCTAGAAGACAATGGAGGCACCGATCTGAAACAATCTATAACAGACTGATGCACTTCAATGTTTCCGAAAGAATACGTATTTGTGAACATTACGGAAGGTTTAAAAAGAACCATCAACATAACTACATTG
>JAYTMW010000889.1:0-3398 GCA_043728105.1 Saprospiraceae bacterium
TCAAAATTACTGAGGGGTGTGTTTAGTAATCGGAAATGGTAATGTTTAAAAATATCTTTGTTTACATCCCAATTATGTTTGATTTGAAATGTTTTGGCATCAATGGTCTTTTCAATATTTCCTCGTAAAGTGCTGTTACTCAATACTTTACATGTATAGATTTTATTTTCATTATCCAAAGCAATGCAATCAGTGAAAGTGCCACCCGTATCTACCGCTATTTTAAAAAGTCTGGTTGTCATTCGTTAAATTTCCTTTTTTTTAATTTTAATTGCACAAGAGGTTTGATTTTTGCAGAGTGTATTTTATATTTGCATAAATTATTAAAAAAATTAATTAGATATGGCTAAGATGGATAATTTTACGCACTTCAATAAGAAATATGCAACATATTTTGCAATTTCTATGTTGGCTCTCGTCATCATTCTTATTGTTGCGCCTGAGTGGTGTTGGGTAGCGTTTCCGTTCGTTTGCACTTTTTTTGTGGAAATGTTGGGTTGGATTCGTTAATGATTTTTTGAAAAGCCCTCTTAAAAAAGGATACTGCGCCCATGCAGTATCCTTTTTTTCGTTGTTATATCTTACATAGGACACATAGTATTATATATAAACCCTTGATAATCAACATTTTATGCAGATAGTATGTGTCCTATGTACCTACGTGTTAAAAAAATCAATTTCACTTTTCCATTTTCTTATTACCAAATTTAGTATAAATCTGTTCTATTTCATTTTTATACTGCAAATACTGAGGGGTCGTGATACGAAATCGAATACTCTCCAAAAAATGATTCAGCTTCGCATATTCACTATCCGAAAGGTGATTGTCTTCTAAAAAAACGTCCACCAATTTTAAGAAACTACCGTTTATTTCTCTCGCTATTTCTATGAAATGTGTTTTGTCGTTCAAAAAACTATAGAAAAAAGCTGCTTCATTGTAATTGATTTTTTGGGTTAAAACGAGTTCATCAAACTCTTTTTTTGTTTGCGTTAAATCAGCAACCATTTCATCGTATCCTTTTCTTTGATTTTCAAAATCATCCATCAACGTGTAAATACGCTCGGTAAAATCTCGAATATATTCTTTTCGGCGGCGTAAATAAAACCAACCGAAAATGCCTGAAATCAAAGCAAAACTGCCCGCAACACCCAATTCGGATGCAAAGCCCATATCTGCTAAGGTAGAACTCGAACGCCAAATTGGGCTTGAATTAGGAATTGATCCTTCATTGTTTAAACTGTAAAGGATATTGTTAAAATCTTCTTTTCTCAGCTCTTTAGTTGGGCGATAGGCGTTGACGTGATTGATGAAAATATTCTGTATGGCATTAAAATCTTTGGTCATAAAATTTTTACGAATGTCGCTCCATTGACCTATTTGATGTCCATAAGAGTAGTTTTTTTCTATCATTTCATTCGTTTTAATGAAAAAATAGACTATTTTCTTCAGTTGTGGTGTGTCATTTAAGGCAGATAATTGGGCTATCAATTTGGTCAAATCTTTTTGAAGTGGTTCTGATTGCGGCGTAATTTTGAGTAATTCTTGTTTGCTGATTATGTCTTTTTGAATTTCATTTTTTTTATCTCTAAACCCCAAAATCAATTCATTCGGGTGAATTGGCAAGCGCAACATACCGCCTAATCTTTTGATATGTTCATTGGTGAGTTCAATTTTTTGTCCCACGCCCGTCTGTGTGATGCTCAACATATAAAAATTAGGTGGCATCACAATGGTGTCTGTTCCTAAGACAACTTTCATTTTGGGGTCGTCTAATTTTTGCCACAAGTTGGGTCCAAAGAAGGTTTCGGGATTGATTTTATCAATGTTATCAATCATGCAAACAAATTTCTCTTTAGGATTTTGTAGGCATTTATCCCAGAACTTTAGGAGCTGACCTTTCATAAATTTTTCCTCTTGAAAATAGCCAATGTATTTTTTGTTAAATTCTAAATCGAATTGAGGAGCGCAAAGAATGACCATTTTATTCTCTGGTTTGGAGGCAATAAGATTGCCGATTCTATCAACTAAAGTAGTGTTTCCACTACCTGTGACGGCTGCAAAAATGGCATGATGACGTTGGTCGTTGAAAAGGGTAAAATAATCCACTAATTTCGACAACTCCATTGTGGGCAAAAAGGGTTTTGAAATAAGCTTAGTGGCCAATGAATCGTCGGTAGAAACATTGCCTTGAAATTGGTTGTAGAGCGATTGAAGGGAATCGTTGGCGTTATTGAGGGTTATGAAATTTTTGGACAGTCGAATATCTAACTCAGACCAGAGCGGGTCTTTTTCGTTTTTGAAACCCCAAAAAAGTAGTACAATACTGAGGGGTATGAATAAATAAACAAACCATTGAGATTTGACTGATTTTACGATTTGCATGGTTATTTATAGTGCATTTTCTAAAACGGGTCAATATTACGATTATCAAAACAATTACTTTGCTAAAAGATGTAATTGTTACCTTGAAAACTAAAAAAAAGTGGTTCAAGAAATGACTTATCATTCCTTGAACCACTTTTTCAGAACCGAATCATTAGTTTGATTTTGGTTCTTCCGCTGCTTCAACCGTACCTTTTATCATAATAACGGTGTTGGTTGGTTCTGTATTTGCGGTAACTGTTACCGTTTTACTTTGCTCACCAACTTTACCTTTTGAGTCGAAGATAACTTTTATTTCAGCACTTTTACCCGCCTTGATGGGCTCTTTGGGCCATTCAGGAACAGTGCAACCACAGCTACCACGAGCATCGCTGATGATTAAATCGTTGTTGCCAGTGTTGGTGAACTTAAAGTTGTGGGTCATTTTTTCTCCTTCTTTAATTTTACCCCAAGCGTAAGACATTTCATCAAACTTGATGGTCGTAATCTTACCATTTGATTTGGTTACAGCACTTTCAGCCGTCTGAGTCATTTGACTTGCGTCAGGTGCAACCGCATTAGGTGCAGCGGCTGATGCTTGTGCCACAGGCGCAGGTGCAGCCACGGTGTTACCTGAAGCGGATGCCGACATTGCGCTTCCGTCAACGCTTGATGTGGCGGATGGTGTTGTGTTACAAGATGCTATCATTGCCATCCCGACAACAAAAGCAAAGCCTTTGGTTACATTTTTCATTGTCAAAAAGTTTTTTTAATTTTTAAAAGTTCAATAATAATGATGATTTATAATGATGAGCGATTACTTCTTATTTTAGTAGTAAAACTTTGAAATAGAATTGTAATCGTACATTTATAAAATTCAATTACACATATTTATTGAACTATAATAACGTGTAAAGTTAAATAAAATGATTCAAACTATTGTGAATTTAGTCGAATTGTAGATATAAGTAGTTGAATGAATGTTTTATTGCTTATTCATTCAACAAATCTGGTCGGCGTTCACGGGTTCTTTTCA
>JAYTMW010000890.1:0-2178 GCA_043728105.1 Saprospiraceae bacterium
AAAATGATAGCACCAAATATTTATCCAAAGTCTTTCAATTAACCGAAATGTTAAATCGAAGCGGGGAGGAAATTACCTCTTCGTTTTTCTTTAAAAAAATATCTAACGTGCCTTTGTCGGCAGACAGGTTAGTGCGTGTTATTTCTTACACAATACTAAGGGAGCAATCTTTCTCAAAATTTACCTATCTTTATATAAAAAATAAAGTATGGCATACGACAAATTTAAACTTAAAGACATAAAACCGAAGTTTGACATTCAAAACTTCAACCGAGAATTTATCGCTAAAAATTTACCCGATTTTGAGGTAAGTCAACGCCTTTATAATTCTATTTCCGAAACAAACTAAAAAATAAAGCAAACACAACCACACAAACGCAACCAATCAAATTGAGCCAAAGGAACGCTGTCAAATCTATCCACCAACAATATATGACGATGGCTTCGGCGCACAAAGCCGCCCAAAAAACAGCATCACCTTTCACATTTTTGAGATAAAAAGCGACCAAAAAAACACCCAAAATAGTACCATAAAACCAAGAACCCAAGATGTTGACGGCCTCAATCAAGCTGCCCACATTGGCTGAAAATTGCGCTACAATAATGCAGAAAATGCCCCATCCAAAGGTTGCCCAACGTGAAAATTGAAAATAGTGTTGTTCCGAACCATCTGTCTTGATAAACCGCTGATAAATGTCAACCACCGTGCAAGAGGTCAAGGAACTAAACGCCGAAGCCATCGAACCCATCGAAGCTAACAATATAACTGCAATGAGTAAACCGACCAAACCAACGGGCAAATATTTGGTCACAAACGACAGAAAAATGTAGTTCGTATCGTCCTTTTCGTTGGCTTTCGATTTGCCTTTGTTGATTAGATTTTTGACTCTTTTTCTAAGGCTATCGGTTTCTTTATTGAGCGATTGAACTTGCTTTGTGAGTGCCGTAACTTGTGGCTCATTATTGGATTTTAAGGCAGTGGTTAAATTAGAAACAGCGATTTCTTTTTGTTGAAAAATAGAATCATTGTAGTTTTTTAGTGCCAAATACTGAGGGGCCCCTTCCACCTTCGCCAACTCCGTTTGATTGAAAAAAAGCGGTGGTTGTTCAAACTGATAAAACACAAAAACCAAAGCCCCAACCATCAAAATAAAGAACTGCATCGGTATTTTCAAGATGCCATTCATCAACAAACCCAATCGACTTTCGCCCACCGACTCACCCGAAAGATAACGCCCCACTTGCGACTGATCGGTACCAAAATAAGACAATTGTAAGAAAAAACCACCAATTAAGCCTGACCAAACGTTGTAACGGTTGCTAAAATCCAATTTCCAATCTAATACATTCAGCTTGCCCATTTTGCCCGCCACTTTCAGCGAATCCGAAAAACCCATGTTGCTCGGCATCAGATGCACGCACATATAGCCCGCTAAAAACATACCCGTAAGCACTACAAACATCTGTTGCAATTGGGTGTAAGAAATGGTTTTTGAGCCGCCAAAAATGCAGTACATTGTCACCACCGTACCCGTCAAAATATTCGTCCAATATAAATCCCAACCTAAAATGGCGGTGAGGATAATGGACGGTGCAGCAATGGTCACGCCCGTGGACAACGCCCTCGGAATGAGGAACAAAAAGGAAGTCAAAACCCTCGTTTTTGTGTCAAAACGCTCCTCTAAAAACTGATAGGCGGTAAAAACTTTGAGCCTTTTAAACAAAGGAATGAAGGTTACGGAAATGACAATCATCGCCAGCGGCAAGCCAAAATAGAACTGCACGAAGCGCATCCCATCCGTGTAAGCCTGCCCAGGCGCAGATAGGAACGTGATAGCACTCGCCTGTGTCGCCATCACGGAAAGCGTCACGTGATACCACGGCAATTTGCGGTCGGCGAGCAAATAACCCTCGATGTTGCGTTTCGAGGCACGCCCTTTCCACAAACCATAACCAACAACGCCGCCAAGCGTAAGCAACAAAACAAGCCAATCGGTGAGTGTCATAATAGAGTGTAACAGTGTATCGGCGGATAAATCCGACCTGTGCGATTAAATTTTACAGTCCCATCGGGACGGGTCATATTGTAGCGTCCCGATTCATCGGGACGAAAGAATGTGGAGATTTTTATAGAGTCCCATCGGGACGGCGCATTTAGTCTTTTATATGCGCCGTGCC
>JAYTMW010000891.1:0-5915 GCA_043728105.1 Saprospiraceae bacterium
GATGATGAAGTGGTTGTTTTGGCTCGAAAAATTGGCTATCCGCTCATCGTAAAAGCCGTTTCGGGCGGCGGTGGACGTGGTATGCGTGTTGTTAGAGCCGAGGGCGACTTGATAAAAAGCTACCGTGAGGCGAGTGGCGAAGCCAAAACAGCATTTGGCGACGGCACGTGTTTTTTTGAAAAATATATCGAAAATCAAAAGCACATCGAAGTTCAAATTATTGGCGATAAATACGGTAATTTGGTGCATCTTTTTGAGCGTGATTGCTCCATCCAACGCCGTTTTCAAAAGGTGGTCGAAATTGCCCCAAGTTTGACTTTATCACAAGAAACGAAGGATAAACTCTACGAATACGCCTTAAAAATCACAAAATACGTCAATTATAGCCACGCAGGAACGGTCGAGTTTTTGGTGGATAAAGACGAAAATATATATTTTATCGAGGTCAATCCACGGGTGCAAGTGGAGCATACCATCACGGAAGAAATTACGGGCATTGACATCGTGCGGACGCAAATTGTGATTGCGATGGGTTACTCTTTGCACCATCCGATGTTGCTTCTGGGCAACCAAAAAGACATCGAATGTCAAGGTTTTGCCATCCAATGCCGCATCACGACTGAAGACCCTACCAATGGTTTCAAACCTGATTATGGTACGCTGATTGCCTACCGCTCACCAGGTGGTTTTGGCATCCGTTTGGACGCAGGTTCCGCCTACGCAGGGGCGCAAATCTCCCCTTTCTTCGACTCGATGCTCGTGAAAGTCACCGCATGGGGGCGCACATTTACGGGTGCTTCCGACCGCCTGTTGCGGGCGTTGGCGGAGTTTCGAATCAGAGGCGTGATGACCAACATCGGCTTCTTGGAAAACATGCTCAAACACGAGGGTTTCCGCAAAGGTGACTTCACGGTTAACTTCATCGGCGAACATTCCGAACTCTTGAAAATGCCCCGCCGCCGTGACCGTGGCACTAAATTTTTGAAGTTTTTAGCCGAGGTCATCGTCAACGGCAATCCCGATGTGCCGTATGTGGATAAAAAGAAAAATGTGATTTTCAGAAAGCCGCACGTGCCGCAGCCGTCAGTCGTCAGCTATGAGCCGTCAGCTATTGGCGAACATGGATTTCAGAAAGGAACGAGAGATATTTTGAAAGAAAAGGGTGCAGAAGGCTTTGCCAAATGGTTGACTTCTGAAAAGAAAATCCACTACACCGACACCACGTTTAGAGATGCCCACCAATCGCTTTTGGCGACTCGTGTGCGCACTTATGACATGAAACAGGTCGCAAAATCTTATGCTCAAGCGCACGGGCACGAGTTGTTTTCAATCGAAATGTGGGGCGGTGCTACGTTTGATGTGGCGTTACGTTTTTTGAAGGAAAATCCGTGGATGCGGCTCGAAATACTGAGGGGCCTCATGCCAAACGTTTTGTTTCAGATGCTTTTGCGTGGGTCGAATGGCGTGGGTTACAAGGCATATCCCGATAATTTGATTGAAAAATTTATTGAAGAAGCGGCGGCGAAAGGCATTGATGTCTTCCGCATTTTTGATTCGTTTAACAATGTTGAATCCATGCTTACGTCCATAAAAACGGTTCGTGAGCGCACGGGTTCGATTGCGGAAGCGTGTATTTGCTACACAAGCGACATTCATAACAAGGAACGCACTAAATATAATTTGAATTATTACGTCGAAATGGCGAAGCGTTTGGAAGGTGAAGGCTCGCACATTTTGGGCATCAAAGATATGGCGGGACTTTTGAAACCGTTTGCCGCCGAGGAGTTGATTGGCACTTTAAAACAACATATTTCCATACCGATTCACCTACACACACACGACACGGCGAGCATCCAAAGCTCTACGTATTTGAAGGCGATTGAGGCGGGTGTGGACGTGGTGGACGTGGCAATGGCTTCCATGTCGGGCTTGACTTCGCAACCCAATTTCAACTCAATGGTCGCCATGATGCAAGGGCATGAGCGTGAAAACAAGATAGATTTGCACTCACTCAACGCCTTTTCAAACTATTGGGAAGACGTGCGAGAGTATTATTATCCCTTTGAAAGTGAACTAAAAGCGGGTACGGCGGAGGTTTATGACCACGAAATACCAGGCGGGCAATACTCCAATTTGCGTCCGCAAGCCCGCAGCCTTGGTTTGGAATCCAAATTTGAGACGGTTAAAGCGAATTATCACATCGTGAATGACATGTTTGGCGACATTGTGAAGGTTACGCCGTCTTCAAAAGTGGTGGGTGACATGGCGTTGTTTATGACTTCCAATAATCTCACAAAAGAGGACGTAATACTGAGGGGGGCCACTTTGGCGTTCCCCGAAAGCGTAAAAGAAATGATGCGGGGCGATTTGGGTCTGAATCCCGAAGGCTTTCCTGCCGAGCTGCAAAACATCATTTTGAAAGGTGAAAAACCGCACGATAAAAACCCCAACGCCTATCTGCCGCCCATTGATTTTGACAAAGAATACGCCTTTTTCAAGGAGAAATTTGGTGATTACGTCACTTTTCAAGACTTTTTGAGTTGGCAGTTGTATCCGAAAGTGTATGAAGATTTTTTCAATCACTACGAAGAATTTGGCGCAGTCCGCAACGTGCCAACCCCCAATTTTTTCTACGGATTGAACGCCAACGAAGAAATTATTGTCGAAATTGACAAGGGCAAAAATATTTTGGTTCAATATCTCAACATCACTGAACCGAATTTGGCGGGCGAGCGTACCGTCTTTTTCCGCTTGAATGGTCAAACCCGTTCCATCACCGTGAAGGATAAAAAAGTGGAAACCAAAGTGGCGGTGCATAAAAAAATAGCCACTAAATTTGACGTTGGCGCACCCCTTCAAGGCAGCATTAGCCGCATCCTCGTGCGTGAGGGTGATGTTGTGGCGGTTAATACGCCGTTGTTTATCATTGAAGCGATGAAAATGGAATCTACGATTTCGTCGCCTTTGGCGGGTAAGGTGAAGCGGATTCATTTGCTTGAAAAGACTTTGGTTTCGCAGGATGATTTGGTGGTGGAGTTGGAGGGGTGAGTTTAAAAACAGAGCCCCCTATGTATTTTGATGAAAATACTGAGGGGGCTTCTTTAAAATCAAGCTTGTTTATTTAGCTCAATTTAAGTTTGTCAAATAAAATCTTATTTCTTTGTTTAGCATCTTTTATAACCTTTTTAAAAGGTAGTACTTCTATATATGCTCTCGAATTATTGGTATCATAAAATCTAAAATAGCCTAAACCATCAGGAGTTGGGTCAAAACTTTCATAGTTTAGAATATCCATTAATGTTGTAGTTATATCAGCAACAATATAGCAATAGAAAGGTGTATTTTTAGTCGCTGATATTGATTTCCCCCTTACGGTTTCTTTCCCTTTTATTATTTCTTCAACATATGTCCTAACTTGCTTGATAGGGTCTTTTTCTATATCTCCATGTTTATAGTTATTTCTTTCAGGTTTCTTGAATTCAACTATTGTAAATGACTCGAAAGGAAATTTATCTTCTGAAAATAATGTCGCATCATTAAAAACATCTTCTTTCTTTATCACTAAATCAGTTCTACTAATTGAAGAAGAGTTCAAACCTTCAACATTTTTGAATAATTTATCAGATGCGAGCAAAGAATTAAATGTTAATCGTTCATCTAATAACCATAGATTTTGTTTTTCAGAAGAAACAGTATTTGATGTTTCTCGAATTGGAAAAAACAAACTATGTACTATATCTTCGTTTGCAAATTTTTCATCTCCATTCAACTCTATCAATTTATCTAATAAATCAATTACAGAACGTCGATGTATTACGTACCTTGCTAAATCAGATTGTCCAATTTCGTTAAACTCGGTCAAAAATGTCGAATAAAGCTCATTATATTGTTCAAGTGTTGTTATATCTTTCTTTTTTTCAAGTATTTCAATTCCTTTCTTTTTTACTTCTATTCTCCATCGTGATTCTATTTCGTAAAGTCTAATATCTAATTCATTCTTAGACAATCCAACAGGTAATCTTTCAACCTCTTCTTTCTTATAATTTATAACACTATAATAGTTAGGATATTCTTGTTGAATTAAAGGTATGTATTCAGCCAATTTTTCTTGTCGAACCTTTTTTAGAAAATCTTGTAATTTATTTTCGATACACTCAATAGCATATTTCCTTATTTTTGATAAAGTTACATCTTTAATGTTATCTAATTCTTCATTATCTTCATCATTGGCAAAATTAAATCCTGTTCTTTCTTCACTAACATTCTTGTCTAAAAAATCTCCTACTACGAAAACTTGAAAATAGAAACCATTTTTAGTTTCATCTTCCTTTACAATATATCTTAAATCTTCTAAATATTTAGATAAACCTTCATCTTTTACAATTCTTTCATGAGCGCAATAATGAACCTTATGACTTTTAGCTTTATATGACTTAGATATATAAACGCAAAATCTATCATCATTAATTGCAAAATCATCTTCTAAAATAGTTTTTTCAAACTCAAATGTAAACAGATTAGTTAAGTTGATTTCATGATTATTTTGATTTCTAACAATTATATTTGGCTCTTTACCTTGAATAAAATACAATTGAAAGTGAATGATTATTTCTCTTGCTATTTCAAACAAATTTAAGGGTACATTTTTTTCATAGTCATCTTGGTACTTTGAAAGTACAACTTTTGTACTTGTTTCCTTAGACAAAGTACTTAAATTGTCTTCGTAATTTTCAAATCCATCTTTTGATTTTTTGTATTCAAATTTTCTTAACTTAAAAACACCTTTATCTTCATATTCACTCTCAACTATTATAGAACGGAATGCTTTCAAACATATAAGTCTACCAGTACCTTTACCACCAATTTCTATTTTTTTTTCAGAGTCAAATTCAGCAAATGAAGCCATATTTTCATCATTTAACCCTATTCCATTATCAATAATTTGGAAAGTGTGTATAGGATAAATATCAATGTCAGGTATCTGTTTCAAGGTATCCTCATCACCATTTCTAATGGTAGTGATAATTATTTCACCTTTGAATTTATCGCTTGATATCAACTTTTTCTTTTCTTCAATTGCATGAATTGAATTGCTAATTACCTCAAATAAAGGAAGTAATGGTCTATTTTTAGGCAAATGAAGTTTATTGACTCTATTTTTTAAATTTGTTGAATTTTGTGGAAGCATGGTTTAAATTTTTAATTTTATTAACGTGTTTTACACTTTTGGTGACAAACATAGAAATAATATTATATTTTTTCAAACTTTTTGTAGCTTCAAATTATTTTAAACGCAAATTTGTTATAAATAATTTAAAAACTTATACAAAATACTGAGGGGTATTCTCATTTCAATTATGCAGACAGCGTCTGCACAATTGATAACAAATACATATAGTTGAAATAAAAACAACAATCATAGTTTGGTATTAAGAACTTGAAAATATTGAGGGGTATATATTCCAAAGATGAAAATTAAAAGGGTTTCGATTTTTTTATTCCCAAATATTCCCAACACTGTTGAGAAAATTCAAGTTTGATTCCTTAAATCATCAAAAATACTGAGGACCCATACTAATTGTGCAGACAGCATCTGCATAATTAATATGACACATTTATTCCCCATTTTAGGAATTTCCAATTGTTTACAAATCAAATCGCAGAGAAATTTATCCAATTGCGGGTGGCGAGGGACGGTTGTTTTTTAGTAAGTTTTCTAATAGAAAAAATTTATTAAGCAAACGTCAATTCTCCTTCATAAACGATAGGCAAATCCGTTTTTTCTGCCCTCATATCATCCAAATAAAGGTGAAGTGCATCCAAAATATTTTCTTTTACTTCGTCGATATTTCGCCCCTGCGTCATAACAGCGGGTAATTCCTTAAACGTACCAATCAACCATTCAGAACCTTGTG
>JAYTMW010000892.1:0-4230 GCA_043728105.1 Saprospiraceae bacterium
TAATCAATATGCCAACGCGGGGTATTTTGCAAAATGTGCAAGAATTTTACCGCCGTGAGGGCGAAGTGGGCTATTCAACAAACGGCTATTTGGTAATAAATGACCTTGTAAATCGCAAAAAAGTGATGGATAAAGTCATGTTGTTCACCGATTGCCAAATGTGGGATTCAAGCGGCAGCTATAATACCATCGAAAAAGCATGGTCAGATTATCGCCAAAAAGTAGCCCCAAACGCGCAATTGTATTTGTTCGATTTGGCGGGTCACGGCACTTCGCCACTCGATTTGTCGAAAGGCAACGGTGCGGGTTGGTCAGACAAAATTTTCGACGTTTTGGCGGCTTTGAACGAAGGCGGCGACGCGTTGAAGGTGATTCAATCAATTGATTTGTAAAGAGTTATGAGTTGTAAGAGATGAGTTATGAATGGTATGACTTACCGCGACTAAAATTAGACCCCTCAGTATTTTTGGGAAAATGTTAGTCAAAATGGTCTAAAACTCATAACTTATCTCTCATAACTCATCAATAAAACAAGGAAAATGCCGTAGAAAAAAGTTACTTTGCTTATCACGCCATGGGTCACAGGTTCGAGCCCTGTTCTTGACGAAAGTCAAGGTAGTTCAGTTGGTAGAACAATGAAAAACGTCTTTTTTCGCTTTTCGCTTTTCGATTTTCCGATTTTTTGGTTTCTCACAGAGGCCACAGAGTTCACAGAGTGTGTTGATTGTCAATGATTTATAAAAAAAATTAAGAAAACTGCCGTAAATAAGCGTTACTTCAACGGTCAAGGGTCTTAGGACTGGGTTCGATTCCCGCACACGCTTGTTGCTTGTTGCGTTTTCTTAACAATAAAAAAGGTGTCGTAGAAAAGAGTTACTTCGCTCCAGAACGGTAAAAAAGGTTCGATTCCTTTCAAAATTCAAAAGGGTTTTGTTGACTATTGGTTAAGTCACCGTATAAAGGCTCTTTTCGTTTTTTACCCTTTTTTCAAAAATAAAAACGGTGTCGTAGATGCGTGTTACTTCGCCACATATTTAACAAAAGCAGAGCAATCGTCCTCAAGGAGGAAAGAAGAAGGTGTTGGTTAAAATCCAACTCTCAAGCAATTGAGGTAGCTTAAAAAAAGACGCACGCGTCGCTTTTTACCCGTTTTTTCTTTAATGGTTAATGATGAATGGTTAATGATGAATTTTAGACCCCCTCAGTATTTGGCCTTAAAATTCATCATTTATCGTTCATACATCATTATTTAAAATCATCATTACAAACAAAGAGATGTAGTTCAGTTGGTAGAATGCGTGCTTTGGGAGCATGTGGCCGCAGGTTCGAGTCCTGTCATCTCTACATTTAAAACTAGGAAAATGCCGTAGAAAAGAGGTACTTTGAAAGGTAGTTGGTGAAAACCTTACGGGTTCAAGTCCCGTCTCTAAGCAATTAGAGTGGCGGAAATGGTAAACGCGACTTTCAAAGCCTCTTTTCTCTTCTACTTTTCTTTTTTAAGACAAAAAGGTGTCGTAGATTAGAAATACTTCGTTTGGAACGAGCGGGAAGTGGGTTCGATTCCCATCACGCTGACCGTTTTTTTTCAACAAAAAACAGCGTGTAGCTCATCGGTAGAGCAGCTATATTCTCATCGTTTTTTACCCTTTTTATTTCAGAAACGTGCTAAATTCAAATAAATTAACAATATAAAAAGAAAAAAAATGACATTTGATGATGCAATCGAAGAATATGAATATGAGAATGAGGCAGGTAAAACTCGGCTTGTGTATGCTTATTTTGGTTTAGCAGTGTACTTTGGTCAGTGCTTTGAAAAAACACTAACTAATATGATATGGATAGATAGAGTTTCTAATACATTGGTTCTGTCAAAGAGCGAACTTGATGAAATTATTGATTCCGTCGAAAATTCAAAAAAGACAATGGGAAACTTGATGTTTGAAATACAGAGAGTATATTCTTTGACAGAAACATTAAAAGATGATTTGAAAAAGGTACTAGATTCAAGGAATTATTTAGTGCATAAATTTTTCAAAGAGCAAGTTCAAAAATTCAATTCAGATTTAGGGAGGCGAGAAATGTTAAAATACTTTTGTGATTTTATCGACACTTCTAAGCAAGTAGATACAGAGTTAAATAATTATTACTCTCACCACCTTGAAAAATTAGGGGTTACTGATGAAAAAATTCAAGACACCATGAAAGAATTTCTAGAGAAAGAAATAGAAAGGGAAATAATAGAAATGAATAAATATGGATAATATTTACATCTATACTAACGCTCTGGAAATTCCATTGAGGCTACTTTTTCACTTAAAAACCCTTTGAAGCAGCTATTTTTAAAGGTTTTGAGCGTTTATACTGAGGGGGTGCTTTTTTTCAGAAAAAAACCATACAATTCCGAAATACCTGTATATTTGTCATAAGAACTGACATAAAGTATAATCAAAAAAGGGAAAACGATAATGAAAAAACAGTTAAAAAAGCAACTTTCACGTTATCTAAAACAAGTAGAAAGGAAAGCGTTTGATAATTCTGAAATCTTGAAGAAAGAAGAAATAGCTGTTATTTATGGCTATACAGATGATGAATATGAAAGTTTGAATGAGCGTTTGAGAAAGAAAAATGGCGAAATAGATACTGAATTTGGCCGAGAACTTGACCGCATATTGGCTAAATTGCCTAATTTTGAAGGCTTTGCTTTTAGAGGAACAATGTTGAGCAGCAAACACCTTGAGATTTACAAAGAAGCTTTCGAGTTTGATAAGGCGGTGACAGAACCCACTTTTTTGTCAACGAGTCGCGTTGAAGCAATAGCGCGAATGTATATGCGACTTTCACGGGACAGTCATCAAGTATTGTTTAAAATCTTTTGTAAACAAGGAAAAAGTATAGAAAAGTATTCAAAATTTGATAGTTTGAGTGGGCAGAATGAAAAAGAAATTCTGTTTAGACCCAATACTCAATTTGAAATTGTTGACATTGATACATCAAATACATCCATTATCATCATAACTTTAAACGAAATAATTAAAAATGGCACAACTTGATAGGGTAGAAAAAGAAAGAAATATAGCTCAAAAGGATTTTGATAAAGTGTCTCCGATTTTGATTGATTTGATGAATCTATCGCCTAAAAATGGCTCAAATAATGGACAAAATTCAGGCTTTGTGTTGGAAGATTTTGAGAAATTTCTAACCAAATTAATCACGCAAGATGTTTTACCGACTAAAAAAGAGCGTTTTGCAGTCATTAATTTTTTGTATAAAATCCAAGCACGACGCGAGGCAATTGCCATCAGTTCGGGTGAATTAGACATTGAAGAAATCAAAAAAGCATCCGAAAGTTTAGGTCGAAAAATGGCGACACCGCAATCAGAACCTTTTGGAACGGCTATCATTTAGCCGTTTTTTTAAGTCAAAAAGCCTTGAAAACGTCTGTTTTCAAGGCTTTTTGATACATTATTTCAGCAATTTTAATTTTGAATATTGCCTTCATTCAACGGTTTTTGATTGGCTTTTTCAATCTGATTTAAGAAATTATCAGCCGACACCACCTGTACACCCGTTTCTTCTTCGGCAGCTAAACGGGCTTTTCCTGCGGCTCTGCCACCCTGTCTTGCCGCTTGTGCGTTCTCATTAAAACCAACGGCGTCTTGCTCAATCGCCAATTTTCGCGTCATCTCCTCCCCTAACTGCGAGAAGATTAACTCAAGTGTGGTCATGTGGTCGCGTAGGTTTTGGCGTTCCAAACCTTTTACGTTTTTATGCTCCGTGGGCGTCAAACCAAAAGTCGCTTTGGCAATTTCGGCGGTTAAAATCGAATATTCTTTCCCCTCTTTCACGTCTCTGCCTTTCCATTCGTCGGTCAATTGCTTTCTGACTTCAATGGATTGAATCCGCATATCAATCCAAGCGTCGGGATAACCTTTTGATTTGTACAGGTCGCGGACGCGCTCAATACCCAATTCGGGATTTTCGATTTCTTCAATACGTTCCTGTCCGACTTTTGCTAACCATTGCTTGAACGGCTCGGCTTTGGGCGAAGAAATAGACATGATAATTCGCAGCAAACCCTCAGTGTCGGAAGCGTCCATTTGATAATTTTTACCATCGCTACCTTCAAATTTTAGTTGTCTCCAAATCGGAGACATCTCAAAAATCCCTTCTACGTTGGTCATTTTTTTCTTTAATCTTGACCAATATTTACGAGGCTCAGGGCTGTCGGTC
>JAYTMW010000893.1:0-8662 GCA_043728105.1 Saprospiraceae bacterium
CTTAAAAAAGGTAGAACGGATTTGTTCACGGATAAATTGGGGCGAACCATTTTGACCAGAAAATTTGTAAAAGATGTTAATGGTAATTACAAAGATGTAGATACCTACAATATTTACGACGATTACGGTAATTTAATTGCCGTTATTCCACCTGATGTCTTAAACAGTTCAGGAAATATTACGGCTTACGCTCTTGTTTTTCAATATAAATATGACAATCAAAATAGACTTTGTTCTAAACTTATCCCCGGAACTACTGTACAGGAGTTGTATTATGACAATCGTGATTTAATTGTACTAACGCAAGATGGCAAGCAACGTGTTGAAAATAAAACATTGGCAACTATTTATGATGCTTTGGGTCGGGTTGTTAAAACTGGGTTTGTGCCTACCTCAACAGTAGGCTCAAATCGTGCCGCTATCGAAACCTATATTACTAACAATAATGGCATCCCTGCTTCTGCTATAACGGATATTTTGACTGAAACAAGTTTTGTAACAGGTAAAAGCCTTTTAGAACAAACCAAAGCGAAAGTAATTGGCTACGTAGCCACTACCGATGCTCCTTTTACCATTGTGAACTATGAATATGACAATTACGCCCGTATGAATGGCACAACGGGTACGAATCACATCAATAAATACAACACGACCTATTTCCCTCAAAACGATGCAGACAAATCAAGGGCTTTTTTCCATGGTTTCGTTGGTGCTGATAATGAATACAAAATAACTTTACAGTATAACTATTACGACAATGCATTGCGTCCCACTCAAACTTATCACTCTATCGTTTTGGATAATACTTGGTCAAATCAGACTCCTCAGCGTCTTGTATCTTC
The DNA here is from genome assembly GCA_043728105.1 of Saprospiraceae bacterium. Taxonomy (GTDB): domain Bacteria; phylum Bacteroidota; class Bacteroidia; order Chitinophagales; family Saprospiraceae; genus JAAFJT01. The sequence goes on from JAYTMW010000893.1 coordinate 843, forward strand.
CCTGCGTTACGATGAAAAAGACCGATTAATTGAGAAAAATTTGGGTGGTACGTTCGATTGGAATACTTGGAGCATGAAGTATTTGCAATCCATTGACTATAAATTTAACAATCGCAATTGGTTAACGGCTATTAATGAAGGGTTTTTACCTCAAGCACATCGTTATGCCGTTCCTTATCCTATAGCATCCTGCAGTGAAATCTATAATTGGTGTGGAGGCGGGTATTATTATACGCCCGCTACCCACTATGGCGATCAAAATCCCGATTTATACGCACAGGCTATTAGGTATGACAATCCTATTTCGGCTTTTCCTAATAGCACTCCTGCCCGTTACAATGGTGATATTTCTCAAATAGAATGGCAACTTGCTGGTAGAGAAACGCAAGGATATTCATTCGGATACGATGATTTGAATCGTATGACCGATGCAAATTATACGGATGTTAGAGACGCTTTTTGTTGGAATACCAATTCTCAAACGACTTACTCTACGGATAATAAATACCAAGAAAAAGTAACGTATGAAGATGCGAGGGGCAACATTAAAAATATATTAAGACGTGGTTTGGATTACCCTTCCAGTACTTGGGGTAGATGGTGTGGTACTTTCAAAATGATTGACAACGTGACGTTTAATTATAACACTAAAAATCAAATTACAACCGCCGTAGAAAATGATGCTTCTGCCAATGGGACATCTTGGGTAGGGTTTAAATACAACCCAAATGCTGGTGCGTACGTGTATGATGACAATGGTAACTTGACCAAAGATGACCACAAAAATATTCTTTCTATTGAATACAATCACTTAAATTTACCCAATAAAATCACATTTACAAATGGGCGTATTATCGATTTTACGTACGATGCCACGGGTAAAAAATGGCGCAAAAGAGTGACTGAACCCGGGCAAAATACCAAAGAAAGGGATTATATTGAGGGTGTGGAATACACCATAGAATATAAACCTGCGGGACCAGACATCAAACCAGATATTATCCATTTTACTGAGGGGTACTGTCAGCGTGACCCCAGTACCGATGGTGATTGGAATTGGCAGGGATGGGTCTATAAATATGCCATCAAAGACCATTTAGGTAATACCCGTGTCACTTTCGATGATTTGAATAGTGACGGTTCTATTACTGTTCAAGATATAAAACAAGTGAACAATTATTACCCCTTCGGTATGAATATGGAAGGCAATTGGAATGGTGCTGATGGACAGTTCAAATATCAATACAATGGGAAAGAATTTAATGATGATTTTGGCTTGGGATGGAATGATTATGGGGCACGGTTTTATGATGCGGCGGCGGCACGGTGGATAACAGTTGACCCTTTGGCGGAGAAAATGCGCCGTCATTCACCTTATAATTATGCGTTTGATAATCCAGTGCGATTCATAGATAAAGACGGAAATGCTCCTATTGATACTCGTTATTATTCCTCAAGTGGACATTTGCTTTATACAGTGTATAATAATTTACCTAATGCTATTACAATTGTTGATGATAAAGACGTATCTAAATTTTATAAGAATGTAGAAGGTTATAATAACTCAGGAAGTGTGCATAAAAATCAAAATGCCGATAAAGATTTAAGAACAATAGGCACTACTTATGATGAGAAAAGTATTGTGGATTTTGCAAAAGGTGAGAAATCGTTATCAAGAGCTAAGGCTATTGACGGGAAAGGTAAACTTTTTGCTGAAAGAGGGTCTAAAATGGTCAAAGACGCTTCTGGAGCATACAATGTTTCTAAACAAGATATTCATAATGATGATGCTTTAAGAGCGGGTGCTGTTTATACTTCACGTATTGATATGAAAAAAGGAGAGATAATAATTCATGATCATCCAAATGGTGCTGGTAGAAGTTATATTTATCCAGGTGCATCTGAGCCAACCAATGATGAGAAAGGAAAAGGTCCATCTTGGTTAGATGCTCATCAAGTAACATCTGGTTCTGATGCAGGCAATAGCAATCCTGGAGAGTATAATGTAGTCGTAGAATCAGGTGTAATATATTTTTATGGTAAAGACAAAGAAAATCAATACAAAGAAATACCTGTACCAATTAAAAAACAATAAAAATGAAAAATTTAATTATAATTATTTCAGTGATAATATATTTTTTTTCTTGCTCGGAAAACTCTGAAAAAGATTTAAAGGCTACAATTCCACAGTTAATTGTTAAAAAAAATTTAGTTGATAAATATATGCGAGCTAAATGGGAAGTTTACAAGTACAACTTTCATGATAGCGTAACTGTAATAGCCACAAAAATTAAGATACCATTCGTAATATGTGATTTAGGAATTAATTCAAAGGATGTGCATGTTAATGATAGCACTTTTCTTGTAAATGATACATTGAAAACAATTTATCTATATCCCTCTTATAAAGATGGTATTGTTGAAATTTTCAATAAAAAGAGAGAAGTTGTTTTTGGAGCATCATTCAAGAATGATACTATAAAATATTTACCTAATGGAGATAAGTCTTTTTTACAAGTTGTTGATAGTATAAGTAAACTGCGAGAAATAGAAATCGTTAAATATATTCAAGAAAACAAGGATAAAGTAAATCCTTGGTTAATTGAATATGTAAGAGTATGTTTAAAAATTAAAAGTTAAAAACCGATCGGCAGGTATATGCCCCGCTTGGGTCACGTCTTCCAAGCAAAAAGACGTGGCTCGTGCGGTTTGTGTGTCCTGAGAAACAAAGCAAAGGCTTTGCAAACTATAAATAAGATGATAGTAGGTCTATCATACAGGCTGTACAGACGGAGTGTATAAACCACCTTATGGTGCTTTAGTCAAAAACTAAGGTATTGAGCGATAAAGGAAAAGATACTGTAAAGTATCAGGTGCGTGCTAAGGAGTTGAGCGAGAGCGAACTGACCGATGACATATCGAAAGAGCGCATTTTTGTCAATACTATACGCACCCTTTTGCGTCACGTCTTCCAGAACAAAAAGACGTGGCTCGTGCGGTTCGTGTGCCCGCTGACGCACCGTGTTGGCATCGCTTGCCCCTTTTGCGTCACGCCTTCCAAGCAAAAAGACGTGGCTCGTGCGGTTCTTAGAACCACCACGTACTATTTTGCTCGACTCTGTCCATAGCCGTCAGGTTAAATAAAAAACAATTGAAAATCAATAAGTTATAAAATTATATTTATACACTTTGTTGAAAGAAAAACTGAAATGTAAATCAAATACAATGATTTTTGATTTAATTAATTGTAGATTGATTTATTAACCTGACGGCTATGGACTCTGTCGAGTGTAGTTGTCGTGCGTGAGTAATGGGTTGATAATCAAAGCGTTATAAGAAAAAGTGTTCATTGAAAGGCGAAAAAAGCGAAAAATACTGAGGGGGTGCTTGTGCATAAAACAAACAGCACGGTACAATCTCGTCGGAGACGAGCAACATAATAGGTGTCGGTTTCAAAAACCTAACCAGCACGTTTGCTTGGGTTTTGTAGGAGTGTCGGCGAGCGGAGGAGAAAATGCGCCGTCATTCACCTTATAATTATGCGTTTGATAATCCTGTGCGGTTTGTTGACCCTGATGGGATGGCTCCGACCGATTGGATTAAGAATTCAAAAACTGGGGTAATTGAGTGGAGTAACAATGTTAGTCGAGCTAAGAGTACTCCTAAAGGGTATGAATATGTGGGAAAATATTATAAAGGACTAACAGTTGTATCATATAGCCCAGAATCTATGACCAATCCTATAGATAAGAAGCGTGCGGCTGGATTAGTAATTGAATTAAAATATGATAGTAAAAATAATGAAAATAAATTAGCAAATAACTATCTACAAAATTACAGTGAGAACTCTGGACCAAAAAATGTAGACAATCCAGACAATCCTAAAAAGCCATTCTATCATACAGATGCCGAATTACCAGAGATGAGAAGTAAAGATAATTCCGAATTATCATTCTATGATGAGCCAAGACGTAATGCATCTGAAAACGTTACGTGGAGTGCAGAACTTTCGGTCGTGACTGGCGATAAAGGCAATAATGAGCTTGGGATAACAATAAATTATGGTTTTGAAATTAAAGATGGAAAAGTAAAAGCAAGGCCTATTACTGTAGCTGCAAGTCCTTCTGATTTTCAAAAAGCAACTATAAATGATTATAATAAAAAAGAAAAATAATAAAATATGAATAAAATATTAATATTTTGCTCGGTTATAATTTTAGTATTCTGTTCTTGCTCAAAAATAGTAGTCAGATATATTGGAGTTTATAATAATAAAGGGTTCTACACTTTAGAATACGTAAAAAAGAACTTTTCTCAAAAGGATTCTGTAAAAAGAACACCAACAAAAAAAAGAATTTTAATAGGTGAAGAAGATTTTAAGATGTTAAAATATTTTATTTACACTGAAGATAGAACAAAATATAAAACAGATACAGTCGCATCCTGGGGTACATTTAATATTGAAGTTAACGGAATGCTATCAAATACAAGTTACCATTTGTCGGATTATAATATTTCAATTGAATATTTTAACAAACTAATACTTTTTTTAAAAAGCAATAATAAGGTTGATTTAGCGAAGGAGTTTGAATGGAAAATAGCAATGCTTTCAAATCCTCCTAATGGTGTAACTATTTCTAAATAAAATTAGATGCCTGCTGCCCGCTTGTACGAGTTAGGATTTTTAGAAAAACAACGAATCATAAATCAAAGCACGAGGTTTCTTCTCGCTTGGGTCACGTCTATCAAAGCAAAAAGACATCGTTCGTGCGGTTCTTAGAACCACAACGTACTATTTTGCTCGACCATACCAGAGGCAGGTAAACTCCGTCGAGTTTTGATGTGGTGCGTATAAATAGTTGCTAATCAAATAGTTGTGAGAATATTAGCGTTCATTCATAGGTGAAAAAAGCGATAAAATACTGAGGGGTGTCTCAATCAAAGCAAAATCATTGATAATACCCCTTTTCTTAAAGTTCTAAAAAATATAATGCTACACATAAATTTAAAAACTAAAATTCATCACATAATAAAAATTTAAACAATGAAAAAGATATATATATTATGTGCGACAGCCCTTTGGTTTAGCACATTGGCAATAGCACAACAATCTTCTATCAACATATCTGTTTACAATACAGGAGCTCGATTTGAACTACGTCGTGCGCCATTTGGTAGCCAGACCCCTCAGTTGGATTCTGTCAAATCAATGGTATTTGCAAAAGACACGTTTGAAACGAAGAAAAATCCAGTCGAAAGGAATTTTAAAGCACCATCAAGTGCTGAAATAAAAGCAAAAATAGAAGCAAACAAACCGAATCCTAATAGTTCGCCTAAGAAACCAACGGAGACAGATATTACTAAAGTAAAGCAAAACGCAGCCAAAAGGTCTTGTATTATCGAAACAAGTGGTTTAAAAGGCAAAATAGTATTGATAGATTTTGATAAAAACTGCGACCCTGCCGAAAAATGCCTCCAAGCGCAACGGGCAGGAGCGTATGCCGCTATTGTAATCTATGACAACAATAAAAAAGACGCAATAAATATGGCAAAAACTAAGGTTTCAGACACCGTTAAAATCCCTTGTTTCAGTATTATTCGTCAACAAGGAGATTCTTTAAGCGCAATGTTGCCTTCAAAAGCGGTCTTTTTTACACCTCGTCCCGATCAATCTGCCCTGATGCGTGACAGTATTCAAAATACGCCATTTTCAGAAATAACTTCCATGAAGTTAGCCTCAAACGAAGCAAAAACGATTCAAGAGGCCTTGAGTAGTAGTGAAGGCAATACGCTGAAAACATACATTCAGCTTTCGCCAAACCCTTCAAACGAGACAGTCAATGTTCAATTTGCACTATCTAAAATGTCCACCTTGGCCGTTGAAGTTAGAAATGTGGCAGGACAAGTGATTTACACCCAAAAGTTAGATAATATTCAAGTTGGGACGCTTGATATTTTAACCCAAAATTGGGCAAACGGTTTGTATTGGTTGCATTTAGATTATCTTAGCGAAAGGATAGTTAAGAAATTAGTAGTGCAGCATTAGATGGTATAATTTGGGGAAATTATTTTTCTCAATTGTTGTTGTAAAATTCAAAAACATAAATCTCAAAAGTGAATTTAATTTGTAAGTAATCGCAAGCGTTAGCCCGAAATTTTTTAGGCTGACGCTTGTTAGTTTGAACTTGATTTGTACCTCAATTCTAAAACACAAGCACCACGTTTTTTGGGTTTTTGGAAGAGTGCAGACAAGTAGTAAAATATGAATTAATAGATAAATTTAAAAAGAAGGGGAGAAATTGTGCCGTTGCCACCTCTGCCTACGTTTCCGCATAATGTTTTGGATAATAAGATTTTGTTTAGAAATAAAATAGGTTTAGAGGCACCCCCCTCAGTATTTTTGATAAAATTCGATAGTGAATATTGCATTTTCAAATAAATTGTTACTTTTAAGCATTATTTTAATCAAAACGAGTTACAACTATGATAAACCACAACGACGACGAAAGTCATAACCTGCACGATAAAACTGTAAAAACTGTGCTGAAACATAAAGCCGCTTTTATCGAATTGTTGACTGTTTTTTTACCACATCTTGCCACAAAAGTTGACCTTGAAGGCTTGATTTTAGATACCACCAACTATTTAGGTAGTAATTTCGAGGAGCAATTTTTAGATGTTGCTTACAGAACTACTTACAAAGCGGATTCAAAGCGTTCTTTTTCCTTGATGTTTATGACCGATCATAAGCGAAAAGTGAATCGGGAAGCAGCCGTCCAAATGTTAAGCTATATTTGTGAAGTGTTGAAAACAGATATAGCCGAGAAAAGGGAATTAACGACTGTTGTGGTCGTTATTTTAGATCAAGGTAAAGCCAAAAAGCGGCGTAAATCACGCTTAATTGATTATTTTGGCAACCTTCCCGCCGAACTCAAAAAGTATATTCCCGACTTTGAAATTGAGTTAATCACCATTCAAGGTATTGATGATGAAGCAATTTTAAACCTCAATAAAGACAATATATTGAGGGGTATGCTTTTGATGTTTAAACATCTGGGGGATGATGATTTTATTAGGAAAAATTTTGCAGAATTCTTTACTTTTGTGGAACTAAATCCACATTTATTCGATTATTTACGTTTATATTATGAATACATGAGTCGGCATACAGAAATGGAAGCAGAAGAATTCCACGATTTAGCCGACGATTATTTTGAATCACAATCTAAATCAGTAGTCATGACAACTTATGATAAAATTGTTTTAAAAGGTATGCAAGAAGGCGTACAAAAAGGTATGCAAGAAGGCTTACAAAAAGGCAAACTTGAAGGCAAACTTGAAGGCAAACTTGAAGGTATAAGAGAGAGAAATACCATACTCATACGAAGAGGATTAAAAAAAGGCTTGTCTATAATGGAATTGTCAGATACTTATGATTTGACGATTGAGGAAGTAAAGGCTATTATAGCTAAGATTGAAAATGAACAATAAGTCAAATTTCAACTTGATAAATATTATTGCTTTTAATAAGAATCCGCTTTTACACAAAATGTAAAGCGGATTTTTAATTTTTGCCCTTCAATATTTCATCAATCCAACAGCTTCAAAGACGTAACAGGATGTATTTCCCAACAAGTTGCTCGCCAGCTTTTGGTCGTGTCGCCCGTTCTCAAATAGGCCTTATCGCCGTGTTCCCAATCGTAGAAAAGCCAACCTTCTACGGTGATGCGTTTGTGGCGTATTTTTTTCAAAGTATCTAAGTTCCAATCTACGCCTTGTGCCTTCATTATTTCCCGCAAACGGGGCGTTATTTCTACAAT
>JAYTMW010000894.1:0-1847 GCA_043728105.1 Saprospiraceae bacterium
AAAAGATTGTTCCCACGTTAATAAATCTTCGACGGACGAATAGACATTGCCATCGCCGACGATGCCATCGAAGCGCACCAAATCATCCATTTTCTTTTTGCCATCCAAATATTGAAAGCCATAGACTCGGTTTTTGGGCGAAGTCGGCATCTCCAAATGATAGATGTACGTGTCTTTCAAACCTAATGGTTGGGCGATGCGTTTTTGAAAAAATGCTGCGACTTTTTCACCCGAAACACGCTCAATAATGGAAGTGAGATAGGCGTAATTGGTGTTACAATATTGCCATTTTTCACCCGCTTTAAAATCCAAAGGCGGCTTCACTTCTTTAAAAACGCTGACCATATCGGCGTTGTTGACCGTGTCCGTTGAGGCGGTGTGGCGGAGCATGACATCAAAATATTCGGGTACGCCTGATGTGTGCGTCATCAAGTGGCGAATGGTGATGTTTTCGTAAGGGAAGTCGGGCAAATGTTTCAGCACGGCATCGTCAAAATTGAGCTTGCCTTGCTCTTTCAGCATCATCACCATCATCGTAAAAAACTGTTTTGAGACGGATGCTAAGTTGAATGCCGAAGTGGTTTTTAAAGGCTCATTGGTGGTAATATGGCCCACGCCAAAGGCTTTTTTGTATAAAACCTTACCGTTTTCAGCCACAAGTGCCGTGCCGTTGAACATTTCACGCTCAAAGAGATAGGTGAGACTTGAATCAAGCGTTTGGATTTTTTGAGGCAACTGTGCGGAGAGCATGGTTGCGCAAAGGAGGAATGTGCCGATTAATTTTGCTTTTTTCATAGATGGTAGTTTTCTTTTATTGGATGATTGACCCCCTCAGTATTTTGGCACTTTGGGTTTGATTTTCTTGGCAAGTATAAGAAAATATTTTTGTTTCTAAATCCCATTTAAGTGACTATCGAATAATAAACATGGAATAATGAATATTGAAGTCGTTGATAATCAATGAGTTATGAAATTCTTAACAAGTGTTTCAGCAATTTCCGCTTTCGCTTTTGCAACCTGCTGTAGCGTCCCGAATTATCGGGACGAATGTCACGCAAGTCTTGCAAATTTACGTATTCGTCCCGATAAGTCGGGATGCTACAAGTGGTTTCAGAACCTCGAAAAAGTCAAAACGGAAATTGCTGCAAGCGTTTATTTACATTCATTTACCTTCCTTGTTTGCTGAAATGGACCCCACAGTATTTATAGACAAACGGATTATTAAAAAGTTGAATATAACGAAATTATAACAAAATTTAACCTATTATTTACGATTTCAAAGATATTGTCGTTTTTAATAATCCGTTTGTCTATAAATAAAAAAAGCCATCTATACTTTTGAACGGATGGTTTTGTGCATTTTACTTGGCATTAGTTAGACGCAAACATTGCGTCTCTACGAAAAACCGTGTTTGAAATTTAAAATTTGTTGTCATTTCAAAGTAAAATGCACAAATGCTCGTAGAGACGCAATGTTTGCGTCTAACCGATGCCAAGTAAAATGCACAAAACCTCTCGTTTAGGAGTATAATTCTACTTTGGCACTCTACAACATGAGATATTTACTCACTGTTTTTACTGCGTAAAAAGGCGTGCTAAAGGGGCGTTTTTCTCGGATTGATTGATTTTTTAAAAAGAAAAATTTTCAATTTTTCTTTTTAATAAATCAATCAATCCATTTAGTCTTTTTTCTGTTTTGTTTTAGAGTGCCAAAGTAGAATTATGATAGCTGCTCTTTTTAATGACATAAAAAATTACAATCAATATGAAAACAATTATTTAGCTTCGCATGATAAAAAAACTATTTTATTATGAAAAGAAGATATTTTCTCTCTCAAACCTCAACC
>JAYTMW010000895.1:0-5051 GCA_043728105.1 Saprospiraceae bacterium
CCCCATTCTATCAAAACGTGGTCCAATTGCTCCTTTACGTCACCTACAATATCTCTGCGCAAGCCTAAAATGTCGGCTTGTTTTTTTGTTGCCACATAACTCCTAACTGACCCCTCAACCGAGCGCACGAGTGACTGCATGAAATTGGCTTCACTCACAAATTTGAACGCTGCCTTCATCACCATATCTTCCGAATCGTCCAAAACGGCATACAATATTAATGCTTTGAAATGCACGTTCGCTTGGTCTTGGGTGATGGCCTGAAACTCGATTTCGATTGAGCGGTTTTGGGTGGAAATGCGGCGAAAAATTTGTTCTATTATCGGGATTCTAAAATTCAAACCTGGCCGCATCAGCCGTTTGTATTTTCCAAAAACGGTCACTACGGCAAGCGAACCTTGTTGCACCGTCACGTAAGAACCAATCAGCAACAACACAACTAAAATCAGTACATAAAAACCTATATCCATTGTATAAAAAGTTTTGTTTGAAAAATTAAAATTAAGACAAACTATTGATTTTCACGTCTTTTTCCAGCAATTAAAATCAAAAATACTGAGGGGGTAAAAAATTGTGGCCATTCTTTCATTTTTTCTTTATAAAAAAAAGAGATTTGCACCTTTAATAACGAGTAAATTATAAAATGGATTTTTTTTTAACACATAGGCACATAGGGCACATAGTGTTATATATAAAATATTGATAATCAATACTTTATGTAACTTCTATGCGCCCTATGTGCCTATGTGTTGCAAAAAATGACCTATTTATTTTCACTCATTACTTACTTATACTATTGAGAAAATCAATTTAACAATAAATCAATTCAACCATAAAGAAGAATGTTAGAAGCCATTTCACCCATAGACGGACGTTATGCCCGCCAAACGCAAGAGTTATCGGATTATTTTTCAGAATTTGCGCTCATAAAATACCGTGTTTTTGTAGAGATTCAATACTTCATTGCGCTCTGTAATCACCCTTTGCCGCAGTTATCGAATTTTGATGAAGCACAGATTGAAACGCTCGATAATATCTTTGAAAATTTCTCTTTGGCGGACGCTGAACGCATCAAAGACATCGAAAAAGTGACCAACCATGATGTCAAAGCGGTAGAGTATTTTTTGAGGGAAAAGTTTGATGCCTTGGGGTTGTCTGACCACAAAGAATTTATCCATTTTGGGCTCACTTCGCAAGATGTGAACAACACGGCGATACCCCTCAGTATTAAGCATGCTTTAGAGCGTGTTTATTTTCCGCAGACTGAAAAACTGAAAAACGCACTCGCTGATGTGGCTCAAAATTGGCGTGATATTCCGATGCTTGCTCATACGCATGGGCAACCCGCAAGCCCGACTACGTTGGGTAAGGAAATGCAAGTTTATGTGGAAAGGCTTGATAATCAATTGGTTATGCTTAAAAATTTAGCGCACAAGTCTAAATTTGGGGGCGCAACGGGCAATTTTAATGCCCATGTTGTCGCTTATCCTCAAATAGATTGGCGTAGCTTTGGCGATAATTTTGTTAAAGAATATTTGGGTTTAGAGCGCTTAAATTATACCACTCAGATTGAACATTACGATGGTATGGCGGCTATTTTTCACGCCATGTGTCGCATCAACACCATCCTCATTGATTTCAGTCGAGACGTATGGACGTATGTTTCCATCGAGTATTTTAAACAAAAAACGAAGGCAGGGGAGGTTGGCTCTTCGGCCATGCCGCATAAAGTGAACCCGATTGATTTTGAAAATGCGGAGGGTAATTTGGGCATCGCCAATGCGCTTTTTTATCACTTTGCGGAGAAACTCCCCGTGTCAAGATTGCAACGAGATTTGACGGATTCGACGGTTTTGCGGAACATTGGGGTGCCATTTGGTCATACCCTTATTTCCATCAAATCAATACTGAGGGGTCTCGATAAATTGCTTTTGAATGAACAAAAATTGTACGATGATTTGGATAAAAATTGGGCCGTTTTAGCCGAGGCCATTCAAACCATTTTGCGTAGAGAAAACTATCCGCATCCTTATGAAGCCCTTAAAGAGTTGACCCGTGGCAAAACGGGCATTTCAAAAAAAGACATGCTTGAGTTTATTGAAACCTTAGAGATAAGCGAGGATGTAAAGGAAGAATTGAGGGTTTTATCGCCTCATAATTATACGGGGTTGAAATAAGGAATAATACACGGATTAAAGGATTTAAAAGAATTCAGTAACAAGTAAATAAATAAGTAGGTCATTTTTTTTCAACACATAGGCACATAGGATACATAGAAATTATATAAAGTGTTGATTATTAGGGGTTTATATATAATACTATGTGTTCTATGTGCCTATGTGTTTAATTTTGTCCTTGCACTTAAATCCTTTAATCCGAGTAAACATTAAATTAAATTAAATCAAAATTTTTGAATCTTAACCGTTTCAGTCGCTTCATTTGACCGCACACTCATTATATATAGACCATTTGACAAAGCCGCTAAATTTAAGGTTGTGAAAGACACCCCCTCAGTATTTTGCGTCAAAACGACTCTTCCAGTCAAATCTCTTACTGAAATTTCCGTTTTACCCTCGCCACTCAATTCTACATTTACAAAATCATGGGTAGGAGAAGGGAAAGCCTTTACGTTGCTCTGACTTTTGCCATCAAAATTAACTGAAACGGTCTTTGAAACGCTTTCAGTGCCATCAAAATCCACTTGACGCAAGCGGTAGTAGTTGATGCCTTTCAAGGGAGTTGCATCCGTAAAAGTATAGTTTTGTTCTACGTTTGAAGTGCCTTTACCTTTCACTTCACCAATTTTTGAAAAGGTCTCACCGTTTTGGCTGCGCTCGATTTGGAATTGGGCGTTGTTTTTTTCGGTGGCGGTTTGCCAAGAAAGTTTATTGCTATTATTGTTTTTTAAAGCGGTTATAGATTTCAAATCTACCCCTAAAACTGGTGCAACTGTCCATGCTATATCATCAATAATAATTTGACTCGCACCAGTTGAGACTATTTGCAAAACAACCGCACCGGAAATGTTTATCACCTTAGAATAATTGACAACTGTATTACTGTTGGGGTCAACAGTTGTTGTACCTTGAGTAACTCCGTTTACGAATACTTCAAATGAACGAAGCCCTGTTCCTGTGAAACCTCTTACATAGTTGAATGTTAAAGTACCCATTCCGAGTGTATAACTTGGTGAAGTTACACTTCGTGGATTACCTGATGTGCTGGGTGCTAAGCATATTGCTTTTGAATTCAGTGTTTGGTCAGTTCTGGCGAGTGCTGCTGCCCATGTTCCACCTTGGTCTCCTGTCCAAGTTCTTGCTAAGTAGCTTGAATTTGAAGCTGGAATAAGTGCAAAACTTTCAGTTGCTTGTGCTGATAATAATTGAGCGAATAAACAACACAGAAATGTAACCGTAAAAATTCTTTTCATAATAATTTGTTTTAAGATGATTAAATAATGAGAACAAAAGTAAAAGGTTTGTTAAAATAAATATTAAGTACAATATGAACTTAACATTAATAAAAAGAAGGGTGCAAGTCTTCACTTACACTCTTTTTTATATTACAAATAGCCTTATTGCTTATAAATCTTAACAGTTTCAAGCGTCTCATTTGAGCGAACACTCATTATATATAGACCACTTGATAAATTACCCAAATTCAAAGTTGTGTTAGACACCCCCTCAGTATTTTGGGTTAAAATGACCCGTCCAGTCAAATCTCTCACGGAAATCTCGGCTTTGGATTCATCCGAAAGTTCAACTGAAACGGCATCTTTTACGAGCGTTGGATACACCTTCATTTTGTTTTGCCCTCTGCCATCAAAATTAACGGATACTGTTTTCGATACCGATTCTGTACCATCAAAATCCACTTGACGCAAGCGGTAGTAGTTGATACCTTTATATGGTGTAGCGTCTGTATGTTCGTAATTTAGAATAACCGAAGAATTACCATTGCCTTTCACTTCACCAATTTTTGAAAACGACTCTCCGTTTTGGCTACGCTCAATAGCGAAGTGGGAATTGTCTTTTTCTGAGGCGGTTTGCCAATAGAGATTGGTGAAATTACTATTAATTGAAGCTTTTACATATACAAGTTCAACGGGAGTAGGAATCATTTCGCCCGTAATAATAATATCATCAATTCCAATTAACTCATCGCTTCCAGCTGCATTTGTTGTCATAATTCTTAAATACAAAGCAACTTTATCATTTGCATCTACGGGAAGTGTAACATCAACAGGGGTTACCTTGTCGGCTAAACTCGGCCCAGATGAAGCGTCTGCTACATATCCTCCTGCAACATTTGTAAAAGCTCCTGCTCCTGATGATCTGTAATGTAAAGCAAATTGTTGAACGGCATTATCAGTTCCATCATCTACATCTCTTAAGTTGTACCTTACTCTGATATTTTTTAATCCAGTTGTAGGAATTGTTATTAAAAGATAAGGTGCATCTGCCGTGCCTGAACCTTGCATTGCAACAACAGGATTAGCTATGGCAAACTCATAAAGTCCACCTGATGTTTGAGTAGAAGGTGCAGTTGCATTTGCAGTAACATTAATACCATTAACAATAGCTGCGTGAATTGCAATGCTATCGGCAAGAATTATTTGAGGATCTCCTACTGCAGTACTCATGTCACCTCTGTAACCAATAATGTTTGGAACTCCTGTCCAATCATTATTAACAGTTATTAATGCAGCATTAGACCAATCTTGTGACAAGATTGTTACTTGACTATTAACACAAGTAAATTTAATAATTAAAGCAAAAATCAAAGTAAAAATTTTTTTCATAACGTTTGTTTTTAAATAAATGATTAAATAAAATTGTTAAACAGCACTCGGCAAAACGACAGGGATTTAGGCATTCCACGGGGGAAGGTCTAAAATACTGAGGGGTATTCTTTTAGTTGTTTACATTGGACTAATTGGAACAAAAATGATTGGGTAAAACAGTGTGAAACAAATCAAAGGTGCAACACGTAAAAGCGACATAAAGATTGGACATTTTTGTGACATTTAACATTATTAAAGATTTTTTTTT
>JAYTMW010000896.1:0-1627 GCA_043728105.1 Saprospiraceae bacterium
AAAAATAACAATAATGAAGGAAATACCCACCATCGCTTGATTTGCTGACCATTCAACTTTCGCTTCTAATATTTTCAAAACAAAAGCATCACCTTTAAAATATTCATGCAGCCACTCGATATTTTGACCCACAATTGGTACGGCTGCAATGCTACTTCCAATAAAAAAACTGACTATCAAAAGTAGATTTTTTACCCAAAATGGTATCTCTTTTTTCTCACAAAAATCATATAAAGCTATGGCACTCAAAAACGTCAATGGCAAATAACACATCGAAGAATAATGTACAATTTTGCTTTGTACCAAACTAAATAAAATAATCACAACCCAAAACAAGACCTTCATGCTACGGGTATAATCTGTCTTTTCCCCGAAAAAATTGTAACGACTAAACAGACTTCTGAGGGCAAAAATAGACGCTGGAAAACACCCAAAAAAGATAATCACAAAATGATAACCCATGAACCCGCCGTGTCCCGCATCTTCCGTTTTTGCCAACCGCAAATTGTATTCAATAAACGTTTTGACGAACCAAGTGCCGTTTCTTAGCGTTTCCACGCCAAACCACAAAAGCGTTGTTAACAAGGCAATTATGGAAAAAAGTGTGAAATGTTTGACGTTTTTCAAGGAAAACTCTCGATAAATCACCGTTTTGATGCTCCATGCTAAAAAAACGATGAGATAACCGACGGGCCCTTTTGTCAAAATCGCTAACCCAGAGAAGAGTCCTGCGAGTAAAATACTGAGGGGTATGGTCTTAGAATTACTCTCCTTTTCTAATTGATTTACACCTTGATTTTCTATTAAAAAAATATAAGATAGGAAAATAAAAAGGTTAAACCACGGGTCAATGATGCCACTTTTGAAGTAAAGATGGGGCAGAAATGCACCGAAATAGCTCAAAACCCACAACCATCCAAAGGTTTTATCATAGATTTTTTTGCCAAAATAATAGAGTAAAACCAAGGTAATAATGCCACAAATGGCATTGGGAAAACGAGCCGCATACTCATTCACACCGAAAATACGCATCGAAAGAGATTGTAACCAAAAGAAAAGTGGTGGTTTTTCCCAAAAAGCCTCGTAGTTGATTTGCGGTCGCAAATACTCGCCCGTCACAATCATTTCTCTCGACACTTCCGCAAAATTGATTTCATCCCAATCAAAAAGATGTACACCACCGAGAAACGGCAGGAAAAAAAGTGCGCCCAAAAGCCCAATGAAAAGGTAATTCCAATCTATTTTTTGAGCCATAATTGTATCTTTACTAACCACAGATGACACTGATAAGACTGATTTTCAGTGATTTTTTTTAGAAACATCACAAATTTAGTATTTATGTATAAACTAAAAAAATCAGTAAAAATCAGTCTTATCAGTGTCATCTGTGGTTAAATAATTAGCATAGTTTAATGGAAAAAAGGTCAAAATAGAAATGCGGAGGCACGCCCGTAAATTGGTTGCCCAAGCGTACATACGTAGGCGTAGGCACGAATTGTAAGTGGCGAATGTAGCGGAAAATGACCTTGTAAATATCAGAATCTTCGGTCAAAGAGCCGCTGATACTGAGGGGTACGGTCTCGGGGTTGAGCTTGAATTGTTCATATACTAACATCACAAAATACAA
>JAYTMW010000897.1:0-1531 GCA_043728105.1 Saprospiraceae bacterium
AAGTATCTAAAATACTTGATAATCAATTATTTATAAAGTATAAATTTATATATTTTATTACTTAGAAAACATCTTTAATCATCAAAGAAATCTTCCAAAAGCCTTTGAGATTGCTTAATGTTTCATATGTAAACTTTAAATTGCATTTTTAAGCATCTAATCACCGCCTAAAATCAATATTTAGACCCATTTTCAGTAAAAACAAAAATCTTAAATCATTGATTATCAGCAACTTAAATACTTCATATCAGTTCTCAGAAATTAGCAGAGATAATACCATTGGCTGTTTCGATTGGCACAATACCTTTCGTATCGCCCAATCTGTAACCTGCGTCAACTAAAACGCCGAAATCTATAACGGTATGTGAAGCACCTGTATCCACGACAAGCGGGAAGGAGACTTGATTGACATAAGCACCTACGACAATCAAATCGTCGGCATCGGTGCGTCTAAACGGATAGCTTTTAACCATTTGCGATTTTTTTGTTGCGTTTCTCCAGTATAGATAATCGTGCGGCTGTTGTAGCCCGCACCGAGTTCGCTGCCTTTGTAGCAGACTTCTAAATAGTCTTTTCCATGAAACAGTACAATACCCGATTGAACGATTGCCAATTCCGTTTCGGGATTCCCCAAAAGCAGCCATTCATTCGGGTAAGCCGATTTCATTTCTTGCAATGTTAATGCTTGCATTTCTTTTATTTTTTTACAAAAGTACAAACTTTTTGTGAAAATACTGAGGGGTCTCTTTTTTTATAAATTTGCTCCATTTCAACTTTTTAATTGTTGATTTTCCTAATTTTAGCCAACTCAATCAAAGAAGTCAAACGCTTGACATTAGCCGCTTCAATTTGCTGATTAATAGCCGCATATTCTGTATTTTCTAACGGATTAATGGTTTCACCTTGCCGTTTTGCCCTCAAAATATGGTAACGTTCCCACGTTTCAACGGGTATAGCCAACTCTATTTTTTCTAACAAAACGGCTTCTTGCTTAGAAATAGCCTTGGGTTTTGGCTTTTCTTCTGGAAAATTCTGTTCCAAAAACTCGACAATAAATAGGCTAAGGTCAACACCTTTACGCAAGGCATTTTGACGCACTCTTTTTTCAAGTGATGGATTGATTTGCAAAACGAGAGACATATTAGTATTTTTTTATTAAGATAAAATATTTTACGCTCCAATACGAAATGAAAGATAAAAACAAAGGTTTACAATGTGGCCATCTAATATCAAATAAATGTTTTTCTCATAGAATTAAAAACCTCTATCATCAATAAAATGCCTTGAAAAGCGTTTTTTTTAGGCTTTATACTGAGGGGGCTTAAAAACTGAACATGAATCATTCCGAATTTTCTAACAACGAAAATTCTAAATTTTTTATGCCTTTTACGGCGGCGTAGCTGCCAAATCTCGGTAATACAAAGCCTTTTAACTCAATCGTCAATGCGGTGTAACCGCAAAACCGCCTGTTTCGTGGTTACACCGCGTATAAAAAGTGATGGGTCGTCTAAATATTACCGAGATTTGGCAG
>JAYTMW010000898.1:0-4615 GCA_043728105.1 Saprospiraceae bacterium
CCGCTATTATTTCCGAAAAATGAGATTGGATGTTAAATTGAGCGTTCTTTTGCGGGTGGCGTATTGCGTCGTGCGATTGCACATAATTAAAAGATTACCTATTACCCATTAATCATTACTTATAAATAAAAATATGACTTACGATAATTTCACAACCAAAGCACAAGAGGCTATCTTAAAAGCCCAACAAATAGCGGGCGCAAACGACCAACAAATGGTGGATACGGTTCATTTACTGAGGGGTGTCCTCGCCGAAGATGAAAACGTATCGGGTCATTTATTGAAAAAAGTAGGCGTTAATTTGCCTGCTTTGGAAGAAGAATTGGATAAAATTATTCAGACGTTTCCGAAGGTGCAAGGCGGCGTGGATAAGCAATATCTTTCGGGCGATGCCAACAAAATTTTGAGTACGGCGAAAACCATTGCCAAAGAAATGGGCGACGAATTTATCCCCGTAGAACTCGTTTTATTGGCTTTTTTGAAGGGAAACGACCGCATAGCAAAACTCTTACGTGAGTTGGGCGCAACCGAAGACCTCTTGAAAAAGGCGATTGTGGAGATGCGCAAAGGTCGTAAAATAACCGACCAGGGTTCGGAAAATAACTACAACGCTATCTCAAAATACGCCATTAATCTGAACGAAAGAGCCGAAAATGGTAAACTCGACCCCGTGGTGGGGCGTGATGAAGAGATTCGTCGGGTGCTACATATTTTGTCTCGCCGTCAAAAAAACAATCCGATTATTATTGGTGAAGCGGGTGTGGGTAAAACGGCGATTGTGGAAGGCATTGCCCACCGCATCGTGCGTGGCGACATTCCCGAAACCTTAAAATCGAAGCGCATTTTTTCTCTCGACATGGCTTCGCTGATTGCGGGAGCAAAATATAAAGGCGAATTTGAGGAGCGTTTGAAGGCCGTTGTGACCGAAGTGGAGGAAAGCGATGGCGAAATTATTTTGTTCATTGACGAAATCCATACCCTCATAGGTGCGGGCGGCGGACAGGGCGCAATGGACGCTGCGAACATACTAAAACCCGCTTTATCACGGGGAGAATTACGCACAATTGGCGCAACCACGTTAGACGAATATCAGAAATATTTTGAAAAAGATAAAGCGTTAGTCCGTCGTTTTCAACCCGTTATGGTGGATGAGCCGAGCGTTGAAGATACGGTCTCAATACTGAGGGGCCTCCGTGAACGCTACGAAAATTTTCACAAAGTGAAGATTTTAGATGCTGCTTTGGTCTCCGCCGCCGAGTTGAGTCACCGCTACATCAGCGACCGTCATTTGCCCGATAAGGCGATAGATTTGATTGATGAAGCGGCAGCAAAGTTGCGTTTGGAACTCAATTCTGTACCCGAAGAAATCGACGAACTCGATAGAAAATCACGTCAATTAGAGATAGAACGTGAAGCCATAAAACGAGAAAACGAGCCTAAAAAATTAGCCGTTTTGAACGAGCAAATTGCCAATTTGCAAGAGCAACTCCACCGTGTGAAAGGCAAATGGGAAGAAGAAAAGGGCGTTTTGGACGTAATTCAAGAGTCAAAACGCAAAATTGAAGAGTTGGAACTCCGTGCCACAAAAGCTGAACGGGAAAGTAATTTTGAAGAAGTAGCCCGCATTCGCTACGGCGAAATCAAGCAAGAAGAAGAAATATTGAAAATGGCGGAAGGCAAATTGGCTTTGCTTTCGCCCGAAAATCGCATGACCAAAGAAGAGGTCACGCCCGACGACATTGCGGACGTGGTGGCACGTTGGACGGGCATCCCAATTTCCAAAATGATGCAGTCCGAAAAGGATAAATTGTTGAAATTGGAGGAACAAATTGGCAATCGAGTCATTGGTCAACGGGAAGCAATTGTGGCGGTGTCGGATGCCGTGCGTCGCTCACGGGCGGGCTTGCAGGATGAAAAACGCCCAATCGGTTCGTTCATCTTTTTGGGGCCAACGGGCGTGGGTAAAACCGAATTAGCAAAGGCATTGGCGGACGTTCTTTTCGACGACGAACACGCTATGACTCGTATAGATATGTCTGAATATCAAGAAAAACACAACGTGAGTCGCCTCGTGGGTGCGCCTCCTGGCTACGTGGGTTATGATGAAGGCGGGCAATTGACGGAAGCCGTGCGCCGCCGTCCGTATCAAATTATTCTTTTGGATGAAATAGAAAAAGCGCATCCCGACACGTTTAATATATTGCTACAAGTGTTAGATGACGGTCGTTTGACGGACAATAAAGGTCGGGTAGCGAACTTTAAAAATACGATTATCATCATGACTTCTAATTTAGCTTCGGACAAAATTTTAGAGAATTTTGATGGCTTAGAAGACGTGGACGAAAAGAAACGCCAAGAGATAATCGAAGAAACCAAAGAGGATGTGATGGTGGTTTTGAAGGAAACTTTGCGCCCCGAATTTTTGAATCGGATTGATGAAACCATCGTGTTCCACCCCCTCAGTAAAACGGACGTTAGAGCCATTTTGAACATTTTGGTCAAGGACGTGAATGAGATGTTGAAAAAGCAAGAGTTGTTCATCTACCCCACCGATGCCGCTTTCAACTACATGGCTACGGAAGGTTATGAACCACAATTTGGCGCACGCCCTTTGAAGCGTTTTCTACAAAAATCGTTGATAAATGAGCTTTCTAAGGAGATTTTGATGGGGAAATTCAAGGCGGGAGATAAAGTTGTGGCGGATGTGAAGAGTGGGAAGATGGTTTTTGAGGTGAAGAAATAATATTCAGTTTTAGTCCATACCCCTCCGTATTTCAAGTGCAAATACTGAGGGGTATTTTATTTTTTGATAAAGGGAATTATGGGTAAAATGATTTGAAGAATTATTTTTTATATTTGCCAAAATATCTTAATTATATTATCATGCATATTTCTGAGTTTCGTATTAAGAACTTTAAGTCATTTGAGGATGTAACAATACATTTCAATGAGAAGACAAATATTTTTACTGGTGTAAATAACGCTGGTAAATCTACTATGTTGGAGGCAATTTCCTTATGGCATGAATGTTATGATAAACTTTTGCAAAGCGCAGGTAAAGGCAGTAGTGAGTTAAAACTTAATAAAGGAGATTATGTTTTCGGTATTAATACTGGTTTGCAAATATCCTATACCGACATAATTAGTGTTCGCAGTCCTAAATATGATGATATATTTTACAATTTAGATAGAAAAAGAGAGATTATATTAAAAGCAACATTAACCTCTCAAAATCAAAATTTAGAAATTGGGTTTGTGATAAAGAGTGTTGATGGAGCTAACTATTATCAATTCAAATTATCTGAATATAAAGATTTTAAGTATAAATTATTGAATGATAAAAGTTTCATAAAGAATCCCGAGAATGCTATTAAAGTATTATTCGCATCACCTTTGGCGAATATTCCACCTGTAGAAGAGAGGCAACATGTTTTTAAAACTAAATACCTTAAAGAGTCTCATTCAGCTTATTTGGCATTTCGTAATCGTATCGAAGCCTTGAATCAAAGACGCAGTGAAAATATAAACCCTTATGATACTTTTTGCAATCAACTATCTACTATTCTTTTAGATAATAATGGTCAAATTAAATTTGATTTTCCCAACCGAGAGAATTTGAACCTCAATATCAAAATTCAAATGGGAGGTGAAATACCTAAAGATATTAGTTTAGTAGGCAGTGGAACATTACAGATTATCGAAATTCTCCTAAATATACACGAACAGAAAAGTGAGCTTAATATTATTTTATTAGATGAACCCGATAGTCACATACACCGCCAATTGCAAGCACGTTTATTAAGTGTTTTAAATGCAAGTGATAATACTCAAATATTTATTACGACACATAATGAATCACTCATTCGTGATGCACAACCCCATTGGATTTTTCATTTAGAAAAACAACCTAAAAAAGAGTATTATACCATACAAAGAGAGAAATCTGGACAACCAAAAGGTTTATTATCTTCTGCAAAAGCACCCATCATTCAAACCCTTGCTGGTAAGGGGAACGGATTAGATTTTATTACAGCCTTAGAATCTGACGTGCTATTTATGGTAGAAGGGGTGAATGATGCTTTGCGTATCCAAAAAATTTTATCTCTCAAAAATAACGATATGCGAAAATTTGCCTATTGGGTTATGGGCAATGTAGATACCATTTTTGATAGTTTAGACCATTATAAAACTGTTTTTAGCGAAATAAAAAATGATAAAACACTGTGGGAAAAAACGGTTTTAGTATTTGATAAAGATTTCTTAACCGACGTTCAAAGAGAAAGACTTTTAGAAGGCATTAGAGCTAAAATGAACTTAAAACAAGTTCATATCTGGCAGTCTTACAGTTTTGATAGTGTTTTATTTTCAAATATTAGCCATTTAACGCAAATTTTGCAACGTTATATTCGTAGTATTTCACCAAATTCTGATACTTCTGATTTACAAAATAAGGTAAATGAAGCAATGGAAAAATTAGTGAAAGAAAAAAATGAGAAATTCAATATTGATAATATTAAAGTACAAGAAAATAAAATTTATGGTGAGATAAAAAAACGCCAAACTAAGTTTGAAAGATTAAAACTACCAAAGATTATTGAGGAAGAACGTTATATTA
>JAYTMW010000899.1:0-2743 GCA_043728105.1 Saprospiraceae bacterium
TTTTTCCCAATAGAAATTTTTCCAAAATTTCTATTGGGAAAAATTAGTTCAAACCATTTAGTCCTTTTTTTTAGTACGCCTTTTATGCGCAGCATAAAATAGTGAGTAAATACATTAAATGAGAACTACAAACAATCAAAATCAAAAATAGTCTATAAATCACAAACTTATCGTACACCAAATGAATGATTTATTGCCATTTCCAAATTTTTATATTATTTTGATAGATATGTAACCCCAAAAATAGACCCCTCAGTATTTTTATCAAAAAAAATAAAAATACTGAGGGGCCATTTATTGTTGCCTCTCCAACGTTTTTTTTCCTCAATAAAAGGCAATTAATTTTATTTTAAAAATAAATCACTTCTCACCCAACCTTTTACCCACTTCCTGTGATTATATGTTTGTAAGGTTTTTTACGGAACATCAAACAAACGAAAAGAATGAAATTACTCTACCATATTGTGCAACATAAAATTCTTCAAAACACTGTACTTCTTATTTTTTCAATCGGCTTTTTGCCCTTAACAAATGCACAAACACGTGATTGGTTTTTGCCGCAACATCAACTCAATGTGCTGTACGGTACGAGTGGTCAGGCGAGTCCGAGCAATCATAATATTCCGTCCTCTAACACTGTGTTGGGATTGGCTTACACTTTCAATCCTTTGCCTTTTTTGTTTGCGTCGGTGGATTATCAATTTGCTTACAGCAATTTTGATTTGATGACAACCAAGAAAAATTACATTTCAAAAGTGCCTTCATCTAACGATGCCGTGAAAGTGTCGATTGTTAATTCAGCTAATTTATATGAAGATAGATTTGGGCAACCAAAACCCGAAGCCAATCTTTATGAATTGACAAATAATAACGGATTTATGCGTCGAAATAGCTACAATTTTACCGTAGGCTACATGAAAGCAACGGCTCGAAATATTTTGCGCATCGGTGTTGGTTATAGCTACACGAGTGTCACGGGACGTTTTACGGAATCTATCAGCACTTTTGCGCAGCCCATACACACCTTATATATAGGTGAACAAAAAGATTGGGTCGGTAATTTGATGCTGTCTTATGATTTTTATTTCAATCAAAATGTGAGTTTGGGTGTGCGTTTTAATGGATTTATGGTTAATAATCCGACCCTTGCGGGCTGTCTCACACTTGGTTATTCGCCCGTTTTCAATGCCAAACCTAAGAAAAACCCGAGAGTATAAAAACTGAAACCTAACCTATACATGGCGAATCTTTTTACATCAACGGATAGCGATGCGCAGCTTATTGAAGGCTGTGTAATGGAAAATCGCTTTGCGCAAAAATATCTCTACGAGCGATATTTTGGCAAGTTGGTGAGCGTCACGTATCGTTATGCGAGGGATAGGCAAGAGGCGTTGGACATTTTGAATCAGAGTTTTTTGAAGATTTTTCAGTCGCTCAATCGCTATCAAGACACGGGCAGTTTGTTGGGGTGGATGAAAACGATTGTGCTACGGACGGCTTTAAATCACATTCGGAACAAAGAAAATTTTGTCAATATTGATGATGTGGTGCATCTGAAAGAAGAACACCCCCTCAGTAGTGAGGCACTTTTGGGCTTTGAAGTGGAGTATATCATACAGGCCTTACAACAATTGCCCGCAGCCACCCGCACCGTTTTTAGTTTGTTTGAAATAGACGGTTATAAGCATCAAGAAATAGCCGATATGCTCAATATCAGCGTCGGCACGAGTAAGTGGCATTTATCGGAAGCCAAAACACGGCTTCAAAAAATATTAAAATTACGTACTCAAATAGAGTCATAAAATATTGATTATCAATGAGATACAAAAAAAATAAACGTCCGCCCACTCCTCTGGGAGAGCTTTTTGACAAAGCCGATTTCCCTTTTGAGCCAACTGCATGGTCTCAAATGGAAACGCTTTTATCAGAAGTTCCCGTCCATAAAAAAAGGGGATTTAGTGGGGCAAAACGCATCATCGGTTTTCTCGTTTTGGGCATCATGCTCATTGGCGGTAGTATTTCTGTACTGAAAGAAAATAAATCATTGTTCGTAAACTCATCCAGTTTTAATGTTGACAATGAAAAAATAGTGCCTGTACATTTTACGGAAAATCCAAAAGGAGGCCCCTCAGTATTTGAGGCAAAAAAAGATGTTTTTGAGACAAAAAAAGACAATAATCACGCATTAAATCCAATTGTAAACAGTACGTACAAATCACTGCATTATACGCCAAAATCAAATTATGCAAATTCTTCTTTTATGAGTAAAAAAATAAATTATTCGACCTTCAAAAACACGATGCTTTCTAAACAAAATATTGAATTTAAAGCACAAAACGAGTACAAATTGCTTGAAAATAGTCAAAATGACAATCAATTTTATGCGTCAAACAATATCAAATCTTTTTCCGAAGAGACAAAAAAAGATAGTGTTTTGAATACAAAAATCACTAAGTCGGTCAATGAGATTGATAACGTATTGACCCCTCAGTATTTTGAGCAAAAATTGACTCAAAAAACAGATTTTGGTTTAACAATCGAAGATGTTTATGTACCTGAAAAAAGAAATTACTACGCCACAATTGAACCTTTGACTATCACTGAAACACCAACGGAAATTAACTCCGAGTTTAGTTTTGATTTTGCACCTTATGGTTGGGCGATGGATAAGATGAGGGCAATACAACGTCCGCTTTGGCAAGGCAAAAAACATCAATTTTATTTGGGTTATGGCATCGTAGGC
>JAYTMW010000900.1:0-12833 GCA_043728105.1 Saprospiraceae bacterium
GAACAAGCAATTCCCATCGTTTTAGACAGAAAAGATCTCTTAGGTTGCGCTCAAACGGGCACAGGTAAGACGGCGGCTTTTGCGATTCCTATCCTACAAATTTTGCAGGAAAAACACAGCTTAACGAACCCTGCAAAGAGGCTCGTAAAAGCTCTTATTTTAACGCCAACGAGAGAGTTAGCGATTCAAATTGACGAAAGTTTTGCGGCTTATGGTCGTCATACGCAGATGCGTCACTCCGTTATTTTTGGTGGTGTTTCGCAACATTCGCAGGTGGAAGAATTGCGCCGTGGTGTTGATATTTTGATTGCTACGCCAGGTCGTTTGCTGGATTTGATTCAACAACGCCTTGTGAACATTGCCAATCTTGAAATTTTGGTTTTGGATGAAGCCGACCGTATGTTAGACATGGGTTTTGTGAACGATGTGAAGAAAATTATTGCGAAAGTGCCTGAAAAACGCCAAACGCTTTTCTTCTCGGCCACCATGCCACCCGATATTCAAAAATTGGCGGATACCATTTTGAGACATCCGATGAAAGTGGAAGTAACACCTGTTTCTTCGACGGTCGAAATCATTGAACAATCAGTTTACTACGTAGATAAATTCAATAAACCGTCGCTTTTGAACTTCATTTTGAAGGATAAAGGCATCGAAACGGCTTTGGTTTTCACCCGTACAAAACACGGTGCAGACAAAATTGTGAAGCATCTTAATACTATGCGCATTGGTGCGGAAGCGATTCATGGTAATAAATCGCAAAATGCTCGTCAAAAAGCATTGAGCAATTTCAAAGCCCGCAAAACCCGTATTTTGGTTGCGACTGATATTGCCGCCCGTGGTATTGACGTGGATTCTTTGACGCATGTTATCAACTACGATTTGCCGAATATTCCAGAAACGTATGTGCATCGCATTGGTCGCACGGGTCGTGCGGGAGCGAGTGGCATTGCGCTGTCTTTTTGTGATTTAGAAGAAAGAGAATTTCTCCGTGATATTCAAAAACTGATTGGGAAAAGCCTTGATGTGAATGAAGAACACCCTTATCCGATGCCTAAGCCTGTTGAAAAGGCGGCGGTTCATCCTGCCTTTGTGCGGTTTGCGAGAAGCGGGGGTGGAAGAAGAAGATAAAATTTAATGATGAATTATGAATGATAAATGATGAATTTTGTAAGTGGTTGATTTTCAATAGGTTGCAAAAGAGGCCCCTCAGTATTTTTCATCATTTTTGAGTAAAAAAGTGTCGCCGTGGATTTGGTTCATGGCGACACTTTTTTTGTTTTGTAGCGGCGGATTTATCCGACCTGTGCGATTAAAAAAGTAATATTTCCTAATAGACTTCGAGCCTTAAAGCCCCAGCGAGGCGTAATATCGGTAACAGCGTCAAGTCGAGTGAATTTCTAAGCCCCAGCGGGGCGCAATATTGGTTTTGTGCCGCAACTTTTACCCATATTACGCCCCGCTGGGGCTTGAAACTCACTTGATTGAGCATTGTTACCAATATTTTGCACCTCTGGTGCGTTTTCAATAAGCGAAGTAATTACTTTTTACTACTTTCTTTAATCGCACAGGTCGGATTTATCCGCCGAGTAATTATAATCAATTGATAGTCAATTACTTATAGGGCTTCGGCGGATAAATCCGCCGCTACATCACGGTTCAAACCCAATCACACACCGTTCCTTATCAAACATATCCAAGTGCGTTTCCACCTCAATTAGACTTTTTTCATTGTCAAAATGATCCTTATAAAGTTCTTTTAGTTCCTTGCGTTTCATGGTTTCCATGAAGCGGCGAGCGTCCGTTTTAGATTCCAAAAGTAGCGGCGGCACGACATGCGGTTTGCCGTCTTTTCCTTTTGCCACCATCGTAAAATAGCTGGTGTTGGTGTGTTTTATCTCGCCCGTTTCGATGTTTTCCGATGTAACTCGAATGCCCACAACGAGCGACGTGCGACCCACATAATTCACGGAAGCCGTCAACGAAACCAATTCGCCCACGCCCACGGGGGCTAAAAATTCCACATTATCCACCGTCACGGTTACGCAATATGTACCCGCATGTTTGGCAGCACAGGCATAAGCGACCTTATCCATGAGCGATAACAGGATGCCACCGTGAATTTTGCCGCCAAAATTGGCGTAGCTCGGTATCATCAATTCCGTGATGGTCGTTCTTGAATGGCTCACGGATTTTGCCTTCGGGGTATCGTCGTTTGATTCTTTCATCGTTTTATTTTTTTTTAATAGAGACAAACAAAGGTATAAATTTAGCGGAAAAGCAATGGTAGATTTTTTTTAGAGCTTCATCGAAAAGATAGGGTCCCCTCAGTATTTGACTGTTTTTAAGCCCGTTTTGGCTTGCCCTTTTAGATATTTTTTTTTAGGAAAATAAGAAAGAGGTACTGTACGGAAGTACGGAGTGCCGTATGGAAGTGAGGAGTAAGGAGTAATGAGTTTCCAAACATACATTAAGTTTTCAAATTCTGTCCATTAGCTACAACTTCGTTTATGTAATAGTTCCGTAGGAACGGTTCATATTGTAGCTGTGGATTTCAATCCACGGTTAAGAAATTGAATAAAACCCAAATGAGTTCCGTAGGAACGGAACATGTAAAAATGGATTATATGCTCCGTTCCTACGGAACTCAATTAAATATTAATCCTCATTTTACCGTGGATTGAAATCCACGGCTACAATATGAACCGTTCCTACGGAACTATTACATAAACGAAGTTGTAGCTAATGGACAGAATTTGAAAACTTGATGTATGTTTGGAAACTCCGTACTCATTACTCATTACTCCGTACTTCCATACGGCACTCCGTACTTCCATACAGTACCTCTTTCTTATTATCCTAAAAAAAAAATCTAACAAATATCTGCCGCAGGCAGGCGGGGGATGTTTTGTTGGAAATTAATCCCCGAAAAGGGGCCCCTCAGTATTTGAAGGGTTTTGGATGTTGCACTATGCCTTTTTAGATGCTTTTGGATAATTTTATTTTGTCTTTGTACTTAAAAAAGTATATTTGTGCTAAAATTAAAAATAAGGTTTTAAGTAATAATTATGAACAAATTACGTCTCATTCTTTGATACTTTTGACTCGCCTCATTTAATTCCTAATTCTTAATTTTAAATTAAATCAAATACGTAATATACTGGGAATCAAGCTCTTATAACATACTCAACATCATGTCAGATTTCAATACAACTCAAAATAGACAATCAACAGACGGCAAATGGGCGGCTCGCATCGAAAAACATGCGGGTTGGCTGAAATGGCTCAAACGTATTTTTTTGGGCGGCAGTGCTTTTCTACTGCTTTCTATCATTTTCTTTTGGTTTATGACTCCCTCTTTCAAAAAATTAGAAGACCCAAGTCTTAACCTTGCTTCCGAAGTAATTGCGGGTGACGATACGACCGTTCTGGGACGACTTTATATTCAAAATCGTGCGCCTGTTCACTTTGAAAACATACCCAAACACGTTGTTAAAGCTCTTTTAGCAACCGAAGATTCTCGTTTTTATGAACATTCAGGCGTTGACCCTGAAGCCTTATTGCGGGTTTTTGCAAAGACATTTTTGATGGGGCAAAGTGGTCAAGGCGGTGGTTCCACGCTTTCGATGCAAACTGCAAAATTGCTTTATAGTGATAGAGATATGAAGAATAAAAACGTCATTTCAAAGGCTTTTCTCTATTACTATTACAAGTTAAGTGAGATGATAACGGCTGTAAAACTTGAGCGTGCTTACACGAAAGAAGAGATAATCACGATGTATTTGAACACTTATGACTTCGGTTTTAATGCTCATGGTATCAGGGCAGCTTCCGAAGTTTATTTTGGAAAAGCACCCGAACAATTAAATTTTGAAGAAGGTGCAACCCTCGTAGGCATGTGTAATAATTCTTCTCGTTACAATCCCGTTAAGTACAATGAACGGTCAAAAACACGCAGAAATCTGGTTTTACAACGGTGCAGAGAGCAAAACGTTATAACTGAAAGACAATATAATGATTTGAGAATCAAGAACTTAGACATTACAAAATTTAAAAATAGAACACATAACGATGGTTTGGCAACTTATTTTCGTTCTACCCTCGCAGATTCTGTAAAAAGCCTTTTGAAGACA
Source organism: Saprospiraceae bacterium (assembly GCA_043728105.1). Taxonomy (GTDB): domain Bacteria; phylum Bacteroidota; class Bacteroidia; order Chitinophagales; family Saprospiraceae; genus JAAFJT01. The sequence goes on from JAYTMW010000900.1 coordinate 4,134, forward strand.
ATTAATGTCACCAAAGCGGATGGTTCTAACTATGATGTGTATCGAGATGGTTTAAAAATCTATACCACAATTGATCCCGAAATGCAACGTTTGGCAGAAGAATCTATGCTTGAACACATGAAGCAATTGCAAGCGAAATTCTTTCAAGTTTGGCGTGGTAAAGACCCGTGGACTTACCGAGATGCTGATGACACAGATGAACAAATTAAAATGCGATTGGGTAGGTTGGATGATCAAATTAGGGGTTCAGAACGTTATCTTTTGTTACGTAATCTTTATTTAGATAAGGCCATTGATGTAGTGGAAGAAGATTTCGAGGAATTGGTTTTGACAGATAAAGATGTTATCAATATGCTACGTCAAGAGCGAGATGCGAAAACTTTTGCGAATTTAGTGAAGGATGGCATGTCAAACAAAAAAATTGATATTTATAAGAGCATCATGGGTCGGAAATATTGGGCGACCTTGAAAAAGCAATGGAACACGCTACAAACCATTGTCAAAACAGATTTTAATAAACCTGCCAAAATGAAGGTTTTTGCCTACAATTCAGCGGGGGAAAAAGATACGACAATGACTCCGCTTGACTCCATTCGGTATCATCGGATGCACTTGCAGTTGGGCTCGTTAGGCATTGACCCTTCTAATGGCTTCATAAAATTTTGGGTAGGCGGCATCGGACATAAGTATTTTCAAGTGGATCATACACGCCTTGATAGACAAGTGGGCTCAACTTTCAAGCCTTTTATTTATGCCACGGCTATTTATAATGGCATTTCGCCCTGCACAAACGTACTTGATGTGCCTCAAACGATTGCCGTTGGTGAAGGTTCATTCGGCTTGATTCAGCCATGGACACCTAAAAACTCCGAAGGCTATTCGGGTTCATACATGACACTTTGGGATGCTTTGAAGGAGTCACGCAACACCGCTTCAGTTTATTTGATGAAACGTTTGGGTTCGACACAACCCGTGCGTGAAATCGTGCGTGAAATGGGTATTGATGTGGATGCCAAAAGAGCAAATGGCTCACTAAGAGTACCCAAAAGCCCTTCAATTTGCTTGGGTTCGGCGGATTTGTCGGTGCATGAAATGGCAGGAGCTTTTACAACTTTTGCGAACAATGGCGTGTTTTTAAAGCCTTCATTTATTCGTAAAATAACGGATAAATCAGGTCGAATTTTATATCAAAACATGCCTCAAAAGAAAAATGCGCTACCTGAAAACGCCGCTTTTGTGATGCAGCAAATGCTGAAATATAATGTAAGAGGTTCAAAAAGCTTTAAAGATTTAAAAAGTGAAGTAGGTGGTAAAACAGGCACAACAAACGATTTTAGAGATGGTTGGTTCATGGGCATCACCCCAAATTTAGTAGTCGGCACATGGACAGGTGGCGAAGATCAATGGATGCGTTTTTTGCGCATAGATGAGGGTCAAGGTGCTTATATGGCACGCCCTTTTTTCGTGAAAGTAATAGGAAAACTTGAAAAAAGTACGACGATTCCTTCATTTAACGTCGAAAAACGCTTTGTGAAGCCCGTTGGTGATTTGGGTATTACCATCAATTGTGGAGATTATTACGACAGTGGCGAAAGTAGCGGCGGTGGCAGCGGCACAGACGAAGAAGGCGGAAATACTGAGGGGGGGCAACAACCACAGCAACCTATCAATAGAGACCAATTCCAAGATGAAACGGAGCAGAAACCAGCACCTACGCCAAGTGCAACAGCACCCGCAAAACCAAAATCTGCACCCGCAAAACCGAAGGCAGCGGATGATGGATTCGGGAATTGAAGTGGTATGTTTTTGAGTAAAAATAGAAAGGTGAAACCATTAAAATAAATGCACTGTGAAAAAAACATATACTTCGCTCTACGCACAAGTTATATACGTCTTATGTTCGGGCGTACCTCTGATGTTCTTCCCAAATCCACTCATTACCTTATTGGGATTTGAGCCAACAAAAGAAGTATGGATACGCATTTTAGGGCTTTTGTTGGCTGTTTTGAGCGTCTATTATTACCGCTTGGCAAAATATGGCAACGACGAAACCATCAAAGCGACTGTCTTTGGCAGAATGATTTTTTGCGCAGGTATCGGCTTATTTGTGCTGCTCGATTGGGGGAAACCCATGCTCCTACTCTTTGCGCTCATGGAAGCTATTTTTGCATTTTGGACTTGGCAGGAAGTGAAAAAGAGTTGATAAACTATCGCCAATCAACATAAAACACGCCCTTTTTTCGTTCAAAAATCAATATTATGAACAAGATAATTTCCATCCTATTTCTCTCATTTTTTTTAGTAGAAAGCACCCAAGCACAACAAAATATCTTCACGCTCGATGATACCCTCAGAGGCAGCATCACGCCCGAACGGGCATGGTGGAATCTTACATTTTATGACCTGAAAATCAATGTAAATCCTTTGGATAAAAGCATAAAGGGTAGTAATACCATTTATTATACTGTTTTGAAAGCGGAAAATGTGATGCAAATTGACTTGCAACCGCCTTTGAAAATCCTCAAAATTGTTCAAAATAACGAGGAGTTATTGTATGAAAAAAAAGGTAGTAATGCATATTTCATTAGCTTGAAGGCCCCTCAGTATTTGGGCAAAAATTATGAAATAACGGTGCATTATGAAGGCAATCCTAAGGAGGCGATTCATGCGCCATGGGACGGTGGTTTTAGTTGGAGTGAAGATTCAAAAAACAATCCTTTCGTGGCAACATCGTGTCAAGGCTTGGGTGCGAGTGTGTGGTGGCCTTGCAAAGATCACATGTATGACGAACCCGATTCGATGTCCATTTCTGTCACCGTGCCTAAAAATTTAATGGATGTTTCTAATGGTCAATTGCGCAAAACGATGGAGAACGCAGACGGCACACACACCTTTGAATGGTTCGTGAAAAATCCAATCAATAACTATGGCGTGAATGTGAATATTGCTGATTATAGCCATTTTAGTGAGGTTTTTGAAGGAGAAAAAGGAAAATTAGCTTTAAATTACTACGTTTTGCCAGAAAATTTGGAAAAAGCCAAACGCCAATTTAAACAAGTTCCTCTTATGCTGAAAGCCTTTGAGCATTGGTTTGGCCCTTATCCATTTTATGAAGACGGCTATAAATTGGTTGAAGTTCCGTATTTAGGCATGGAGCATCAAAGTTCCGTGACCTATGGTAATAAGTACGAAAATGGTTATTTGGGGCGTGATTTATCGGGCACAGGTTGGGGTTTGAAATGGGATTTTATCATCATCCATGAGTCGGGGCATGAGTGGTTTGCGAACAATATTACCTACAAAGACATTGCTGATATGTGGATTCATGAGAGTTTTACGAATTACAGTGAATCACTATATATTGAGTATCATTTCAACAAAAAAGCGGCTTCTGAATACGTGATTGGATTAAGAAAAACCATTCAAAACAAAAGCCCAATTATTGGTTATTACAATGTCAACAATGAAGGGTCGGGTGATATGTATAACAAAGGTGGAAATATGCTGCACACGATTCGTCAAATTGTGGATAATGATGCAAAATGGCGTGAAATACTGAGGGGCCTCAACAAAACTTTTTATCACCAAACGGTTACAACGGCAGATATTGAAAACTACCTCACCAAGCAATCGGGCAAGGATTTGAAAAGCATTTTTGATCAATATTTAAGGCAAATAGAAATCCCTATTTTATCTTGTAAAGTATTGAAAAACAAGGTAGAATATAGGTGGTCAAATTGCGTGGAACATTTTAACATGCCCGTGAAAGTAAACCTCGGAAAAGGCAAATTTGAGTTTATTTATCCAACAACGAAGGAATGGAAATCCATTAAAATTAAATCCAAAAGCGATTTTAAAATTGATGAAAATTTTTATGTGAATGTGAAATTTGTGGATTGATTCTGTAAATACCGATTTATCATTTAATTCCTTGCTCATAAAATTAAATTTTACAAAACCTCAATAAAAATTACAATGCGTAGCGGGCACAAACCAAAGCAATTTGGAGTTAAATGACCAACAAAAACAAGAGTTCTCGGATTTGCAAGTAGTAAGCGGTATTGGTTTATTCATCGAGCAAAAATTATACGCTTTGGGCATCTATCGTTTAGAGCAAATTGCGAAGTTCAACAGTGCTGATGAAGCAGAAATGAACAACATTTTAGAACTCGTGCCAGGTCATATTCAAGGCGATGAGTGGGTGGCTCAATCTAAAAAATTGGTAAAAGGAAGAAAGTAATTAAAAGATAAAGCGTTGACTGTCATTGCTTTACAGATAATTGTTTTTTTGCAGATAAATAGAACAATTTTTAAACTACGCCGTTATAATTGGAGTTGTTTAATTAAGTTTAAGTTTAAAAGCTAACATCCAAAAGGTGTTAGCTTTTTTTTGTTTTAAAAAGACCCCTTCAGTATTTTTCGACTGAAAATACTGAGGGGGCATCATTCTATATCTTAACAACCTCCATAGCCTTATTCAACAATTCATCAACCCCATTTTTGACACCTTGAACCGTTGGGCGCATTTCCAAATCTGGCACAATGCCCACCCGTTGCGTCTCCTTACCATCTGGATAATAAACGCCAATGCCTGAAATCATCGTCTTGACATTGCCCGGTAAAATAATTGACGAAACATCGCCATCCGCACCCGCAGTTGTGCTACCTATAACCGTCACTTGTGGGGCAACTCGCAAAGCCATTGTCGTATATTCCGCTTGACTTTGTGTGGTTTCATTTATCAAAATAGCAATTTTACCTTTGTAATAATTGGACTCATTTGTGCCAACTTCTAACTGTTTTGTGAAAGAAAAATCACCTATTTTTTCATGATTTGTGGTCGTAAATTTAACAAAAGGCTTTGCAGTTGGCATCAAATATTTTGTCATACTAAACACAATAAAATCAGAAGGATAGCACCGCAAATCAATGACTAAACCTTTGGTATCCTTAAATTTTTTCATAATTTCGTCAATTTCTCCTTGCTTTAAAGTGCCGGGATAGATGTAACCAATGTTGCCCTCCAACAATTTATGAGACGCTTTTTCATCTTTTGCCATCTTTTTATCTTTCAAATTTTCACAGGTCACTTTTTGATTTTCTTTATCTTCAATCGTTAAATCAAGCACACTGTTATTGGTTCTCAAAAACTTGCGCATGACATCACGCATCTGCGTCGGGCGATTGGAAGCGGGGCAATATTTCGCCTTTTCTTCAATCAACTTTTCGACTTTTTGACCATCAATTGCCGTGATAATATCCCCAACTTTTATGTTACCCGCATCACTATTTACTTTCGTTACAACCACTTTATTTTCAATCATGTTCACTTCAAGCGGCGCAATATTGTCGCCCCAAAAATGCGTCAAAACTTTGCTATTTTGCCAAATATTGGCGTGTGTATCTTGTATTTTGCCAATAACTTCCAATAATTGCAATTTATAGGACAATTCATCCTCGGCTTCGAGCATTTTCGGAATATATGTTTTAAGCACTTTATCCCAATCTTCATCCATCAAATGACGGTATGGGAAAAAGTATTCAATCATATTCCAATACCTAAATAAGCTCAAAAGTTTGAGACCATCATCCGAATATTTTAAATCCGAATAAGTCGTTTCATTGGTAAAAAGTGGTTTGCCAATATTTGGCAAAAAAGCAACATAATGGTGCTTTTTAAGTTTTTCACTATTTTCAATGACCGTTAATATTTTGCATAAATCCGCACTGACTATCGCATTCTTTTTAAACCAATCTGTTCTGACTGTCAGTTTTACGTCTTTTTTCTCTTCCGTTTTAGCCTTTTCACTCGCAACAATAGGCACAACTTTTTGAAGCCATTGAGCGATAATTGTCTCCGCTTGTGCCTCCGAAGTAGCGTTCAGAACATTGGGCATGACTCTAAAAAGTTCATAATCCCAATTGATATTGCCCTTCGCAATTTCGGGATGATAGTATTTTACAAAGCCCCAAATTTTACCCAATTTATAAAGGCTATTGGTCTGATTATTTGAAATTTTAGCAATATTTATGTTTGAACCATTGTCAAATTCTTTATCAAAAGAGGCTTTATTGCCATCGTACTTGACTTGTTCAATGTCTTTTATATTTTTATTATCAATATAAACTTCAAATTTATCAAACCATGCTTTTCCACCATTCGCCGACAAAATGCCCGCTACATAAACAGACTTAGCATCTTCGTGAAAAGGCAGCGTTATCGAATATTTTTTCCAATCTCGTGTGCCATTGATATGCTCATTTTGCATATTGCTAAACTCTAAAGGTCGGTTACTATCCTCCGAATCTATCCGTAAAACCAAACCCGCATAACCATCCGTTACATTTTCGATTTTCATATACCCTTCTAACCTAATTTCTCTGCCTTTATAGTTAGCGGACAAACGATGCGCAACACTGCCAAAGGATTCATCTTTGGCATTGGGTTCAGGATAAATAACGGTGGAACATTTCCCATCAAAAGCATTGTTGGTGTCCCTTTCGGTAATAAAATCTTTCATACCCCACTTAATCCATTGGTCGGGCAGATTACCTTCCTTCGTATTTTTTTCAAAATCGAGGTTAAATGAAGGTGTACTTAGTTTTTGAGCATTCAGATTAAAGGAAAGTAAGGCAGGGAATAGAATAAATAGGCTAATGTTTTTCATAAGTAAATCGTTTAAAATATTAAAAGCTGTTTGAGTTATTATTTTTAGTGTAAATCGTTTCTTTTTAGCTGACTTAAACATAAATTTTCTCAACGTATGTCTGTACATGTTTCAAAAAATAATATTTAACTCAACTAAAAATAATTCAATTTCTATCAAAAAATAATAACTCAAACAGCTTTTTAAAAATAGGTTCGATAAAGCATAATATTACTATAAAACAAACTATTAATCCAACATTTTTATTCTCATTAACATCACATTGATATTATTTGTATTATTATTAACAGAATATAATATTAAGGATTGAAAAGATAAATCAATGCGCCTAATTAGGTTCATGTATTTTCATTTTTTAGAATAACACCCCCTCAGTATTTTAAGCCCCAAATACTGAGGGGCCTCTCTTCATCAAATAAAAAAGCCACAACCTATTGACTATCAATAAGTTGTGACCCTCGGCAGATAAATCAGCCGCTACATTTACTTAGGCACGGCTGCCTCTTTCTTCTTCATAAAATCAATATTGCAATTCAAGGCCAAATTAAAGGTGTTGTTATTTTCTACCTTTTTTCCATCGCCTTTGATTATTAATTGATTCAAGTAACCCATTTCTAAACGCCCAACCTTGGGGATTTTATAACCCACGGCGATATAAGCTCTATTCTGATCAAAAATATTCAAACTGACATTTTCACCAAAATTAACCATAAATTCGTCATAAACAGATAGATAAAACGACTTGTCAACAATTGTTTTACCTTTAAATGGAATAGAAAAACGGTTGAGCAAACGGAAGCGATTGGTGTAAACGGCAGGCCCGGGTGCATAAAACGTACTCGCTATTCCTATCATAAGCACGGGCGATTGCACATAGCGTTGTTCCAAACGAAAACGGCTCACCCACTCAAAAGCACCCACTTGATGTTTCAATTGCAGTTGCTCCCAAATTCGATTTTCTGGAAATGTGCTGTTGGCGGGGAAACCCCCATAAGGATTGGTTTCAATAAAAGCATAACCTACCGAAAGCATGACTTGTGGACTTAAATGATAGTTCACCCCTGGACGGACTAAAAACTGTTGTGGAATGGAAAGTCCATCACTTCTACGCAACTGCCCTTCAAGATGAAGACTCCATTTATCCGCTATTTTATGCGTACCGAAGTACATAAACCAAGCATTTGAGTTGGTTGTATTTTGACGAATGCTTTGCGCAAAAAGAGATATTGAAAATGCCGTAAAAACCATGACGGCTATGATATTTTTATACATAATTACTTGTTGAAAATTAAAAAAAACATATAAATACTGAGGGGGTACAAATGTAAACAGACTTATGCAATTCTTTATTTTTAAATATAGGAATAACTGTTGGAGTGATGTTATTCACTCCGACAATTTTCCTCGTTTTATAGATTTTTATAGATAATTTTGAAAAAAAACGTCAAAAATACTGAGGGGGCCATCGATGGGTGCATTAGACAAATTAAACGTTTTTTCAACCTTGTCTTTACCGCCAGCTTGTCCGCTTTTTAATATTTTTTCAAACGTTTGGAAATAAGCAACATACTCCACTTTACGCTCCGCTTTTACTTTTTCACGCATTTAAGTTGCCGTAGAAAGAAACTCGTCGTTAGATAGCTCAACGATTTCTCCACAAAAGCCAATAGCTAATGTGAGAAAGGAAAAAAGGCGAATATTGAAAGTTTTTTTCATTAAGTTAATAAATATCATAAAACGATACAAACAAAAATCGGGGTCAAAATTACATTCCTAAACTGTCCCACTAATCCAATCTTTGTAACAATATTTTTACAATAAATAATCGCATTTTGAAAAATATTGTTTTATTATTACATCTTTAATGGGGCTTTAATTTGTATCAATTGGCTCGATAAAGTTTATAATATTTTTTATTTTTTTTGCCGTTTGACAGCGATTCTCGCTATTAAAGTTATTTAAAATATGAAGTGCTTTAATCCAATGGGTTTTAACCCATTGTGTCAATATTTTATCCGCAATGGGTTAAAAC